>JAFSCW010000024.1 GCA_017436605.1 Clostridia bacterium
CGCGTAGGCGTCGCCCGCGACGGTCGTGAGCATGACCGCCGTGTTGTTGGTGATCTGCGCGTCCTCGGTCGTCATATCGACCTTCTTGTCACCCATCTTCTGCTCCACGCCGGTCAGCTCCACAAACGCGCTGCGCGTACCGCTGCCTTCCTCGCGGGAGATCACGTTGATCAGCTTGCCTGCGTCAAAATCCGCCAGCGTGGTCATGGTCACGCACATCAGCGCGAGGGCGAGCAGCAGCATCTTCTTGAACATTTTCATCCTCTTATCACTCCTTATACATACATGTTCCGTTCCTGATTGGAACAACTACATTATACAGCGCCCAAGTAAATTCGAAGCGCACATAAAAGTAAAGGTTTTGATAAAAGTATCCAAGCCAGCAAGCGCTGCGTAAACACCGTGTAAAATACCCTATATTTATGTAAAAAGGCCTTCGGGTTTTATCACCCAAAGGCCATTCCCGCAATCAAGCATTTGTATTTCACAATTGCTTCATCCAGTTCTTTCTGCGCAGCACAAACACAGATATACCAAATCGAACACATTCTTCTAAAGAAAGCATAAAATACACCGGCGCAATAGAAAGCTTCAGCACAAAAGCGCTGAAAAGTCCCAGCGGAATCCCAAATCCCCAAGTACCAATCATATCAATGATCATCACATATTGGGTTTTTCCACCGCTGCGAATGATTCCTCCTCCCAGAATCATGTTCAGCACCTTAAAAGGCGCTACCAAGGCATATGCTAACAAAATCTGGCGCGTAAGCATCTTGACATGCGCGTCAACCTGATAAATCTCCACATACAGCGATCTCGTTGCGACAACCAGCAATGCAAGTATAGTCGCACCAACCGCACCATATCGAAGCAGCTTACAGGCTGCCGAGTATGCTTCATCATATTCTGCATTTCCCAGTTTCTTTCCAATCATCACGCTTGCCGCCTGAGAAAGTCCCACAAGTGCGCCTGTCATCAGCCCTTGAATGGGATTCGTGAGCGTCATTGCAGCACTCGCTGCTGTTCCCATTCTCCCATAGATCGCTGCATATCCATTCTCTCCCAAGCTCCAGACCACCTCACACACAAGAACCGGCATCAGCATCGAAAGGTACTGCTTCCAACCAAATCCACCCTTTCCTGTTGTCACATGCCGATGCTCATTGGACAGCATGCTCTTTTGCGTTCGCAGCATCAGAATCATCAAGCCGAAATTGAAAAACTGTGAAATCACCGTGGCCATTGCGGCTCCTGTTATACCCATTGGCAAAAATCCCAGTTTTCCAAAGATCAATACATAGTTCAGCCCTGTGTTCAGCAAAGCCGCAGCCGTACTTGCATACAGCGGAAGTTTAGGTTGATCCGAACAGCGATACAAGGTCGCCAGAAGCGTTGATCCTGCCAACGGCAGAAACGTCGCAGAACTGATTCTCAGGTAGTTTTCAGCAGCCTGATGCGTTTGAGGGTCTGCCGTATAAAACGCCATGATCGGTCGTGCAAACATAAAGCAAAGCACGGTAAAAAGCCCGGCAATTCCGAAACCAAAGAACAAATTGATCAGGAAGCTGCGTCTGACTTCTTCATGGTCATGCTTTCCCAAATACTGTGAAATCATAATTCCAGCCACAGCTCCGATTGCGGAAATAACGACCGAATAAATCGATGTAAACTTTCCAGCCATACCTACGCCTGCTACATTGCTGCTGCCCAGCTGACCGATCATAATCTGATCCACAATGCTGAACGACGACTGAAGCATCGTCTGCAGAGTCACAGGTATTGCAATCGCACACACCGTTTTGAAAAAGCTTTCTCCTCGGTTCATACCACACTCTCTCCTTCATCTGCATTTCATACCTCCATTGTAGCCTCTTGCGGACGCCGTTTCAAAAGTTAAGTGCATAACCCAACACAGAATGAAAGAGCTATGATTGTGCAATTTGCACACCCATAGCTCTTTGATATCATTTTGCCTGCCTGGTGCTCTTTCGCACCACCAGTGAGACCGGCAGTGTAATCTGTGTCTGCACAGGCATTCCTTCTTTCAGTTCTCGGAGTTTTTCAATCGCCAGCTTCGCGCGAAGGGCTCCGTTCTGGCGAACTGTCGTCAATGCAGGAATGACCATTCGGCTCATTGGAATATCATCAAAGCCGGCAATAGCAATATCCTCCGGCACGCGTATTCTCCGCTCGTTCAGAAAACAAATCAAGTCAATCGCATAATAATCAGAAACAGCGAAAACAGCCGTTGCCTTACAGATTCTGGCAAGGTTCTCACAATAGAATTCCCAGCGCTTTGTTCCGTGCATCGGTATCAGCAGAAAATCACATTCTCCAGGCGCAAATCCCTGTCCAAATCCTTCTATTCTTTCCCGATCAACACCTATGAAATTATCCGAAATACAAAGAGCCTTTCTGTACCCGCATTCCCTGAAGTGACAGCCCATCTGATAACCGCCGTCATAATTATCAATCGTGATATTCAGAATTCTTTCAGGCTTCTCACAATAACCATCATAAATGACAAACGGGATTCTCATATTGCTGCGCAGATCCATATAATCCTGATGACAGAAGCCAATCACAACAATGCCATCCATGTTCCACATCGATGCAAACTTGATGATTTCCTTCGCATTCTTCGCCGTTTTAACCATCATAAACTGGCCTGCAGCCTCGATCTCCTTTGACAAATCATTCAGCGAAGAAGAAATAAAGAAGTCTTCCAGCGTATGTCCCTCATATTTTTCATGATCGTTGATAAACACGCCAATAATTCTCGAGCTGTTTTGCGCAAGCAGTATTTCTGCCATATTGGGCATATACGCCCGCTTTTCAAGCCGTTCCATCACTCGTCTGCGGGTTTCTTCAGAAATTTTTCCCGTCTTTCCATGAATCACATTGGAAACTGTTGCTGTGCTGAGCCCCAATTCCTCCGCAATATCACAGATTCTCACGCGCTGCTCATTCATATGCACATTCCCCCGGACCTGATACTTATTACTATTCTATACAAATCAGTCATTCCGGTCAAAGGTTATCCGTGTAACCATCTAAAAACCTGAGGATTCCATGACCATTCAGCGCAAATGAATCTTCCTCTTCTTTAATCCTTCTCGTACTTCACTATTCCACGTCTCTTATGTTCGCTGGCAGCATGCATCTGTTCAATTCTGTTTTTCTTCTCTTCTTCAATCTGTTCGCCTCGAATATGCGCATCCAGCTGCGCATATGTTACACCCATTTCCTGTTCATCTGTCTGTCCATCAAAAAGCGCCGCAGAAGGCGCCTTGCGAAGTATCATTTCCGGCGCCTTCAACGCTTCAAGAAATTCATAGATCTCTGTTACGGTTAAATCCGCAATCGGATTAAAGTCATGTGCTCCATCTCCCCATTTCGTGAAATACCCAACATACGCTTCACTACGGTTGCCTGTTCCAGCCACCAACCTGTTCTCTGATGCTGCAATCGCGTAAAGCGCAGTCATTCGCAGCCGCGGAGCAATATTGGACAGTGCGTCCGCTGTCAATTTCACAGCTTCCCCAATACTGCAAGCGATGGTATTCCTTGCTTCTGTCAGGTCCACTGTGCGCGATTCAATCCCGTATTTTTCCGATACCGCCAACGCATCACGTCTATCCTCGTCATAATTCCTTATTGTGCTGCAAGGCAGAATGACGCCCACCGTGTTATCACACGCAGCTTTACAGAGAATTCCCACCAAAGCAGAATCCTTGCCCCCGCTGTTGCCAAAGACAATTCCCTCTGCGCCGCTTTTTGAGAGAATCTCTCGAATAAACCTCACTCTGTTTTCAAATTCTTCTGCATAATCTCTCACAATTAAAGCCCTCTTTCACGCTTATACTATTGTATTACTCAACCGTCACGCTTTTGGCCAGATTGCGCGGCTTATCCACGTCGAGTCCTTTGGCACAGCTGATATAATATGCCAAGAGCTGGAGTGGAATGATGGCCAGAGAAGTGGAGAACAGTTTCTCCGTACGCGGGACATACACCGTAAAATTCACAATGTCTTCAATAGCATACTGTCCATATGTCGTCAGCCCAAAAAGATACGCGCCCCGGCTCCTTACCTCCACCATATTGGACATCACTTTCTCAAATAAATCCGGCTGTGTAGCAATGCCCACAACCAGCACGCCATCCTCGATCAGACTGATTGTTCCATGCTTGAGTTCGCCTGCGGCATACGCCTCAGAATGAATATAGCTGATTTCCTTCAGCTTCAGGCTGCCTTCCATGCTGATGGCATAATCCATCCCTCGTCCGACAAAGAATACATCCTTGCATACTGACATCTTGTTCGCAAACCATTGAACACGCTCCTTGTCCGAAAGAACCCGTTCCATTTTCTCCGGCAATGACAGCATTTCACGCGCCAGTTCGGCCTCCCTGCTCCGATCGATCCTCCCTTTGGCCGCCGCCAGTTTTATCGCCAGCAAATACACGACAATAAGCTGCGTGGAAAACGCCTTTGTTGTCGCCACAGCAATCTCCGGTCCCGCCCATGTGTATATGACTGCATCGGCCTCTCTGGCAATGGAAGAACCAACAACATTCACAATCGCCAGTGTCTTCACCCCGCGTTCCCTGCACAGCCGCAGCGCAGCCAAACTGTCTGCCGTTTCTCCGCTTTGACTGATGATGATCACCAGGCTCTGTTCATCCATAATCGGGCTGCGATATCTGAATTCGCTCGCCAAATCCACCTCGCATGGAATCGCAGCCAAACTCTCTATGACATATCTGGCTGCACAGCCGACATGGTACGCAGATCCGCAGCCAACGATTACAACACGTGATAATTCAGCAAAATCCTCCTGTTTCCACGGCAGTTCACTCAGATCAATGTATTCGCCCTGCTCATCTTCCTTGATTCTCGGTGAAAGCGTATCCCGAACAGCGCGCGGCTGTTCATGGATTTCCTTCATCATGAAATGCTCATAACCATCCTTTTCGGCTGCGGTCTCATCCCACTGGATGGATACAACCGGTTTCTCTATTTCCTCTCCATCCATATTATAAAGATGGATCTCATCCTGCGTCAGACGAGCAATCTCGTAGTTCTCCATATAGATGATGTTTCTGGTCAATCCAAGCACAGCCGGAACATCTGAGGCAATCAGGTTTCCCCTTTCCTCTGCGGTGCATTGACCGATGATCAACGGGCTGTCCTTTCTTGCTGCATAGATCACACCCGGTTGATCGCCAAAGAGAATCCCCAGTGCATAGCTTCCTCTCACCCTGTTCATCAAATGTGTAATAGCATCCAGGGCACGTTCGCAGGAATTCATCCCTTTTTTCGCATTCTCAGCATAATAACTATCCAGAAGCAGCACCGCCACCTCCGTATCTGTCTGAGACTTCACAACATAACCTTTCTTTTTCAGCGTTTCAGCAATCTCCTGATAGTTTTCGATAATGCCGTTATGCACGGCGACAACCCGCTTTTCTTCCGAAAAATGAGGATGAGCATTCAGCACGCTGGGTTCTCCATGCGTTGCCCACCGCGTGTGGCCAATGCCGCAGCATCCGGCAACCGCACGCCCAGAGTCCGTCATATCCATCAGGTTTTTCAGTCGGCCCTTTGCCTTCACAACCTCAATATGTTCTGCACTGTCATTTCTTACAGCGATGCCTGCACTGTCATATCCCCGATACTCAAGTCTCATCAAGCCTGATAACAGAATTGGCGCAGCCTGCTTCACACCTACATAACCAACGATACCACACATCGCATATTCCTCCTAAACAATCTCTCAGAATCCTGACCCATTTGCAGAGAATCTATACAGGATGAAGCTGTCACAATCTTCATCCTGTCATACAAAAGCAGATGCTTGCGAAAGACTCAGCGAAGCATCTGCCTTTATCACTTTGACCGGGTTTCGTTCATCACATCTCTGTTTCGTGCTGCGGATACAAACGCCTTGAGAATCTTCAAGCTATCCGGATCCTTCAGAAAAAAGAACTCCGGATGCCACTGTACCGCCCAAACAAAGCATTTTCTGGGATGATATACCGCTTCGACAATACCATCCTGCGCAACGGCCATCGTTTCGAGCTGATCTGATAGAGTCAGAATCGCCTGATGATGATAGCTGTTCACCTGCATCACCGACTTTTCAAGCAATTCCTGAAGAGGCGTATGTTTCTGCAAAATCACCTCATGCACCGGCTCGTCATACGGTGGAAACTGTCTATGGCAAACCTGCGATGCATGCTGTGAAGGCAAATCCTGATATAGCGTCCCGCCCAGGCATGCGTTAAATAGCTGGATACCCCGGCATATGCCCAAAACCGGCTTATCGTCCTTGAGCAGCTCTTTGAACAGCATGATTTCCATCCGGTCGCGTTCCGGACAGCACTCACCGCATGCCTCCGTTTTTTCTTCACCGTACACCTGCGGCTCAACATCCTGACCTCCGGTAAACAGAATGCCGTCACAAAGACGTACCATCTGAAGAATGTCCTCATCCTCCGACGTCAACGGAAGCATCACCGGGAATCCGCCCGCCAGTTCAATTCCCTTCATATATCCGGGCAGCATCCAGTAGCTTTCCCTCTGCAAGTCAACCAGAGGAACAATACCAATGATCGGCTTATCTCTGTTTTCCAATTTCTGTTTATTCATGCCTCATCATTCTTTTCATCACTTCATCGTATGCTTCCTCAACGCCGCCCAGATCTCTGCGAAAACGATCCTTGTCCAGCTTTTCATGTGTTTTACTGTCCCATAGCCGGCTGGTATCCGGACTGATTTCATCTGCAAGGACAATGGCTCCGTTTTCTAGCCGTCCAAATTCAAGCTTGAAATCCACCAGCGTAATGCCGCATTCCTTCCAGAACTTTTTCAGGAAATCATTGATTTCAAACGCATAGCGCTTAATCTGCTCAATTTCTTTACGTGTCGCCAGTGAAAGTGCCACTGCATGATACTCATTGATCAGAGGATCGCCAAGCGCGTCATTTTTGTAGGAAAACTCGATTGTCGGCTGCTCGAATTCCAATCCCTCTTCCACACCATATCGTTTTGAAAAAGAACCCGCGGCAATGTTGCGCACAATCACCTCCAGCGGCACAATGGAGACCTTCTTCACCAGCGTTTCCCGTTTATCGAGCTCTTTCACAAAGTGCGTTTGAATGCCCTCCGCCTCAAGTCTCTCCATAAAGAAATTGCTCATCTGATTATTGATGATGCCTTTTCCGCTGATGGTGCCTTTTTTTAGCCCATTAAATGCCGTCGCATCATCTTTATACCGCACAACAAGCAGCTGCGGATCGTCTGTAGCGAATACCTTCTTGGCTTTTCCTTCGTAAAGCTGGTCCAGAATTCTCATTTTCGTACCTCCTGTACGCGTTTGCGCTTACCTGTGAATATGCTGCTCAAATCTATTTTTCCCCTGTCCTGCCGGAATCGCAATGGGATAAACCCCGGTAAAGCATCCATCACAAAATGTACCCGCATCATCGCCGGAAACCCGGTGCGCCGATTCCACACTCAGATAGGCCAACGAATCTGCGCCTATCTCCCGTGCGATTTCATCGTCCGTACTCAACCGGCATGCAATCAGGTTCTCCCTGGAATCTACATCTGTCCCGAAAAAGCAAGGGTATCTGAATGGCGGCGAGGATACCCGCATATGTACCTCTTTTGCCCCTGCCTCTCTCAGCAGACGAACAATCCTCCTGGACGTTGTGCCTCGAACAATCGAATCATCAATGAGTATGACGCGCTTGTTCTTCACCGTCTCAGCAATCACATTGAGCTTGATCCTCACTGCATTCTCACGCATTTGCTGTGTCGGGGCGATAAAGCTGCGTCCGATGTATTTGTTTTTCAGGAAGCCAATCCCATATGCAATTCCGCTTTCCTGAGAATAGCCAATCGCAGCGTCTATCCCCGAATCCGGTACGCCAATCACAACGTCCGCCTGAACCGGCTTTTCCTTCGCCAGATCGCGTCCCGCTTCCAGCCTTGCCGCATGTACGCCAGTTCCCGCCATCACAGAATCCGATCTTGCAAAATAGATGTATTCAAATACGCATAAGGACGCGCTTCTTCCGCAATGCCTTCGATCGGACTTCATTCCATCCTTGGAAAACACCATGATTTCACCGGGATCGACATCACGAACATATTCTGCGCCAACCGCATCCAGCGCACAGCTTTCGGAAGCCACAACATATGCGCCATCATCGGTCTGTCCATAACAAAGCGGCCTGAAGCCGATCGGATCACGAAAGGCAATCAGCTTTGTCGCAGTCATCAGCACACAGGAATACGCCCCCTGCATGCGAGGCATAGCGCAGGCAACCGCCTCTTCCGTCGATGCTGTATGCAGCCGTTCACGGACGATCGTGTAGATCATTGACTCCGTATCTGTTGTGCCATGAAAAATCGCTCCACTTAGTTCATGCTCTTTTCTCAGCGAATTCGCATTGACCAGATTTCCATTGTGGCATAGTGCCATATTTCCTTTTATATGGCAGACAACAACCGGCTGAATATTGTTTGGATTCTTGCCGCCGGTCGTTGAATATCTCACATGACCAACGGCGATTTCTCCCCGGCCCAGATGGTCAAAAGCATCCTGTAAAAACACTTCTCCAACAAGGCCGTCTCCACGATGCTGACGAAACACCCCATCGCTTGAAACTGCAATTCCGCAGCTTTCCTGCCCGCGATGCTGCAATGCATACAACCCTGAATATGCGCTTCTGGCAACCTCCGCCTGCTGTTTTTCAATGATTCCAAACACACCGCATTCTTCACGAAGACCTCTCTGCATGCTTTCCTCCTCAGCATACGCACAGAACGCGCATCGCCCTTTCATCGCAAAGCCCAATCTGCCGCAGAAATACCATCACGTTGTGATCAAAGCCAGAATGATCGAACAGCTTAAACGCTGCGGCACATACATCGACAAAGTCCTCCATATTCTCGGATTCTGCCAGACATCCGATTGTCAGTGCACGCAGTGATGCATAGAGCGCGCAAATCGCCGTGTATTCATCCCATACACTTTCATGCCGCTGAGAATACGGATATCCCTGATACAGAATATGGTTGACGAGCATATGTTCAAAGTATACCTGCCACATGGGATACGCCTGTTCAAAATGCGCTTTGCAGGCCAGATAGCGCGCATGCGCCTGTATCGCCTTCTGTGAATCCATTTCTTCCGGAGACATCCCAAAGACGTCAAGCGCCTTATACACCAACGGCCGGATTCCTTCACTCCAGCCTGCCATGAGCTGAAGGATTTCCATCTGCACGCCATATCCGGTCAGAAGTTCATCATCCAAAGCCTGCTCCGGCTCAAACGTCGCCAGAGCCTCCTTGATGATTCCTGTCACAGAATCCCCATTGCGCCGTGTAAGGGCCTGGGCTACGTGACCAAGACGCATCAACCGAATCTCCAATGGATCCGTGCGATCCTGAAGAACGCCAAACCACGCCCCCTGAATGCTTCTGTCTTCATCAGCAGCGCAGCCCTGTTCGCTGCGCTGGGGCAGTTCCATATCAAAAGACAGTTCCTTTTTTCTGAATCGAATGGGTTCCATACTTTCAAACATCGTTTCAAGCACCCCTTCACAGCTTCCGCTCAGACAGCATTCGTCGTCAAATGCCGTCCGGATTCCCCTGGGATAATACCTGCAGGTTGAAGAAAGCATCTGTTCCCCGCATTCAACCTGCAGACCACAAAGCCCGTCCTCCTGCTGCAAAGGACAGTTTCCTTCCCAGTTTGGCAGAATCTGAGCATAGCGCTGCGGGTCAGCATTTTTAACCACATGAAGAGATACATCGAGCTTATCTCTAAGCCGCTTTGAGCAAGGGACGCTGAGCAAATTGAAATAATCCTGCATGGAAACGGTAATGCACCATCCATGACAGCAGTTCGCCCGGCAGGTATCCGCTTTGCAGATAAAACGCTCATAATAATCCGGCACAAAAAACGCTCTTGTCTGTCTCATGCATATTCCTCATTCCCGATCACGCATTCTCTTTCAGTTCCTTCGCCGCTTTGACAAACCCCAGAAACAAAGGATGCGCTTTGTTCGGTCTGCTTTTGAACTCAGGATGATACTGTACGCCGACATAGAACGCTTCATCTGTCAATTCAACTGCTTCCACAAGTCTGCCCGTCGGCGACAAGCCGCTGAGCGTCATGCCGGCCTCCCGGAGTCTGTCCCGGTATGCATTGTTGAACTCATAGCGATGGCGGTGTCTCTCCACAATCTGTCGTGCGCCATAGCAGCGTTCCAGTGTGCTCCCCTGTAAAAGATCGCAAGGATAGCTGCCCAGGCGCAGCGTTCCGCCTTTATCAATTTCGTCATTCTGCCCCGGCATAAAGTCGATCACCTTGTGCGGTGAGCATTCGTCAAACTCACCGGAATTGGCATGCTCCAGCATCGCAGCATGGCGCGCAAACTCGATCACAGCAATCTGCATACCCAGGCAGATCCCGAAGTATGGCTTATGCTGCTCTCTGGCGTACTGGGCAGCCAGAATCATCCCTTCAATTCCGCGGCCTCCAAATCCGCCCGGTACAATGATGCCATCCACCTGACCAAGAAGCTGATCTACAGATCGCTCCGTAATCAGTTCCGAATCAATCCAATCAATATCCACTTTTGTATCCAGCGCATAGCCAGCATGACGCAGCGCTTCAGCCACGGAGAGATACGCGTCATGCAGCTGCACATACTTCCCAACAAGACCGATCGTTACCCTGCTGCTCTGATGCCTGATTCTCTCAATCAGCTTTTTCCACTCTTCAAGTTCAGGCTCCGGCGCATGGATGCCCAATTCACGGCAGACAATGTCAGAGAGATTGGCCTTTTCAAGCATCAGCGGCGCTTCATAAAGCACGGGCAGCGTCAGATTCTCAATCACACAATCCGGTTTCACATTGCAGAAACCGGCAATCTTTCTGAAAATGCTTTCATCCGTGATTTTCTCGTCTACGCGCAGAATGATCAAATCCGGCGCTATGCCCAGTCCCTGAAGCTCTTTGACAGAATGCTGTGTGGGTTTGGATTTATGCTCGCCGGACGCCTTGAGATACGGTACGAGGGTCACATGAATGTACAGTGCGTTCTCCTTGCCAACCTCCAGGCCAACCTGCCGGATCGCCTCGATAAACGGCTGACTCTCCATATCGCCAATGGTTCCGCCAATCTCCGTAATCACCACATCCGCATCCGTCTTGTCGCCTACGCTGTAGATGAATCGCTTGATTTCATCGGTAATGTGCGGAATCGTCTGAACCGTATTGCCCAGATAGCCGCCCTGACGCTCGCGCGAAATCACGTTGGCATAGACTTTGCCCGTCGTCAGGTTGGAATACTGATTCAGGTCTTCGTCGATAAACCGCTCGTAATGACCCAGATCCAGATCGGTTTCTGCACCGTCTTCTGTGACATACACCTCGCCATGCTGATAAGGGCTCATGGTTCCGGGATCAACATTGATATAGGGATCCAGTTTCTGCGCGGCCACCTTGAGCCCTCTCGCCTTCAGCAGTCTTCCCAGTGATGCAGCCGTAATCCCTTTGCCAAGCCCGGACACGACGCCGCCCGTTACAAAGATGTATTTCTTCATACCGCGTAAGCCACTCCTTTCAAGGTCAATCCCACTGTATTCTCCATTCTGCCTGCAAGGCTTTTCATGCCTTCTTCAATTTTTAACGCAGAAATCATAGCAGAGCACTTTTTTCTTGTCAAGCTATAATTTGCCGGAATTTCAATTTTTCTTTCACTTATCATCAACTTTGAAGCAATTTTGAAACAAATGTGAAAGTTTATATCATCACTCTCCCATTTTTGTGATTTTTCCATATTGACGCTGCGGCACATATGGTGCTAAAATTCAGCCGAATCGAATACAAAAAGCGATGAAGAAGCAAAGTACCCCGGTCAAGGCAGCTAAAGAGAGCGGGCGACGATGGAAACCCCGTGCTCCTCCCGGGCGAAGAACCCTTCCAAGCCCAAACCCAAAGCAGAGCAAGTAGGAGCGGCGTGCTGGCGGCACGTTATCACCGCCGGGGCTGAATCGGCCCGCTAAGAAGCAAATCAGGTGGCACCACGAACAGACGGCATTCGTCCTGAAATACAGGATGTATTCGCCGTCTTAAAACGGAGGTGCTTTTTATGTGTTCCATTTTCGGTGTGCTGAGCAAATCCATTCCTGAGAAAACGCTTCGCGCGTGCTTTAATCGCACAATTTCCCGCGGACCCGATATGAGCCGCCTGATTGAGCTTCCATACGGCTGTCTCGGCTTTCATCGTCTGGCGATTATGGGGCTGGACGAGCACGGCATGCAGCCCTTTCGTTTGGAAAACGATGCTGTCGTCTGCAATGGCGAGCTTTATGGTTTTCGCCCGCTCCGTAAGCGGTTGATGACAAAATACAGCTTTGTCAGTCAGTCTGACTGCGAAATCCTGCTTCCCCTTTACCATGAATATGGCCTTGATATGTTTAAGGCGCTGGATGCCGAGTTTGCGCTCATCCTCTACGACGCAAAAAAAGACACGCTGATCGCTGCGCGCGACCCCATTGGGATTCGTCCGCTGTACTACGGCGAATTGTCAGATGGCGGCATGGCGTTTGCCAGCGAACCGAAAAACCTGCTCGGCCTTTGCAAAACCATTCTCCCCTTTCCTCCGGGATGTTACTGGGCGGACGGAGCGTTTATCCGCTATGCCGATCCCGCTCATGTCGACCGGTTCTCCATGGATGATGAGCAGATGGTCTGCGCGAAGCTTCACGATCTTCTGATCGAAGGCGTCAGGAAACGTCTGGACGCAGATGCGCCGTTGGGCTTTCTGCTTTCCGGCGGACTCGATTCATCTCTTGTCTGTGCAATTGCGCAGCGCGAACTGAAAAAGCCGATTCGCACCTTTGCTGTCGGCATGGACGCCGACGCCATCGATCTCAAGTATGCCCGCATGGCGGCCGATTACATCGGCAGCGAGCATACAGAAGTCATCATCACGAAGCAGGATGTGATTCACGCATTGCCCACAGTCGTTGAGCTGCTGGGAACCTACGATATCACAACCATCCGCGCAAGCATCGGCATGTATCTTGTGTGCAGGTATATTCACGAGCATACAGACATCCGGGTGCTGCTGACCGGAGAGATCTCAGACGAACTCTTTGGATACAAATATACCGACTTTGCCCCTGACGCATATGCCTTTCAGCAGGAGGCAGAAAAGCGTATCCGTGAGCTTCACATGTATGATGTTCTGCGCGCAGACCGCTGCATCAGCGTGAACTCGCTGGAAGCGCGCGTTCCTTTCGGTGATCTGGCCTTTGTCCGCTATGCCATGAGCATCGATCCTGCGCTCAAAATGAACCGTCATCACATGGGCAAGTATCTGATCCGCAAGGCATTTGAAGCCGATCGCCTTTTGCCTGAAGCCATCCTCTGGCGGCAAAAGGCAGCATTCTCCGATGCTGTCGGTCATTCGATGGTCGATGATCTGAAAGCATACGCGCAAACGCAGTATACAGACGAAGAAGCAGCCGGGCGCTGCAAGGCTTACACACACGCCGCCCCCTTCACTAAGGAAAGCCTGCTCTACCGCGAGCTGTTTGAGGTCTTTTATCCCGGTCAGTCTCAGATGGTTGCGGATTTCTGGATGCCCAACAAAGCCTGGCCTGGCTGCAATGTAGACGATCCCTCTGCCCGCGTGCTCGCCAATTATGGTGCCAGCGGGATGTAAGAAAGGAGCTTCCCATGCCTCAATGTATTCTCATTCTCGACTTCGGCGCACAATATACACAGCTGATCGCGCGCCGCGTGCGGGAGGCGCACGTCTTCTGCGAGGTTGTTCCCTTTTGTGTTTCCGTTGAGGAAATCCAAAGAAGAAAGCCGGTCGGCCTGATTCTCTCAGGCGGCCCTGCCAGCGTCACAGACAGCGATGCGCCGCGCGTCGATCCCATGCTCTACGAGCTGGGGCTTCCGGTGCTTGGCATCTGCTATGGCATGCAGCTGACTGCGCATACGCTTGGCGGCGTGGTTGAGCGGGCAAAAGACAGAGAATATGGCCGTGTCAAAGTCAGTTTTGATACTTCCGTCCCGCTGTGTACCGGCATGAAGCCGCAGTCCATCATGTGGATGAGCCATACCTACCACGTCACGCAGGCTCCAGAAGGCTTTTCGTCCATCGCCTCCAGCGACAATTGTGCCTTCTGCGCAATGGCGAATCCGGATAAAAAGATCTACGCTGTGCAATTCCATCCGGAGGTCACGCACAGCGAGGAGGGCAGTCTGCTGCTTCAAAACTTCCTGTACCGCATCTGCGGCTGCGCAGGCGACTGGACAATGGACGCTGTCATCGAACTGGCCGTTTCCTCCATCCGCTCGCAAGTCGGCGAAAACGGTCGTGTGATGCTCGGCCTCTCCGGCGGTGTGGATTCCTCCGTCGCCGCTGCGCTCATCAGCCGCGCGATCGGCAGCAGGCTGACCTGCGTATACGTCGATCACGGCTTCATGCGCAAAGGAGAAACCGACTCTGTGCGGGAGGTGTTCACGAAACAGTTTCCCGTTAACCTCATCGTCTGCGATGCAAAAAAACGCTTCCTCGATCAGATTCGCGGCGTATCGGATCCGGAAACCAAACGCAAACGCATCGGCGCAGAATTCGTCTCCTGTTTTGCAGACGAGGCAAGAAAGCTGCACAGCGTCACTTTTCTCGCGCAGGGGACCATCTATCCGGACGTGATCGAATCCGGCTGCGTCAAGGGCAGCGCAGTCATCAAGTCCCATCACAACGTTGGCGGTCTGCCGGATGACGTTTCGCAGCGCTTTACCGGCGGCGTCATTGAACCGCTGCGCATGCTCTTCAAAGACGAGGTACGCCGCGTCGGCGAAGCGCTGGGCCTGCCGCACGATATGGTCTGGCGGCAGCCTTTCCCCGGTCCCGGACTTGCCATTCGCATCATGGGAGAAGTGACGGAGGAAAAGCTCTTCACCGTCCGCGAATCCGACGCCATCCTGCGCGAGGAAATCGCCGCAAGCGGTCTTGATCGGGAGGTCAATCAGTTCTTCACCGTACTGACCAATACGCGCACAGTTGGTGTGATGGGTGACGAACGTACGCATGAATTCGTTCTCGCCATTCGCGCTGTCACGACGGATGATTTTATGACCGTGGATTGGGCACGGCTTCCCTATGATCTCCTTTCCAGGATTTCTGCCCGCATCGTCAATGAGGTTCCGCATGTCAACCGTATCGTTTATGACGTCACGACCAAGCCGCCGGCAACGGTTGAATGGGAATGAGGGGATTCCGCGATGAAAGCATTTGACAGAAAGCTCGTCCTTGAAGATGGCAGCGAGTATCCGGGCTATGGCTTCGGAGCATCCTGTGAGCGCATTTGTGAGGTTGTGTTCAATACATCCATGACAGGCTATCAGGAACTCGCCTCTGATCCGAGCTATACAGATCAATTCGTGGTGATGACCTATCCGCTGATTGGCAATTACGGGATCACCGACGAAGATTTTGAAAGCAAAAGCCCAACGCTCGGAGGGCTGATCGTCCGCGATTACAATGACATGCCTTCCAACTTCCGCTGCACGCGCACGCTCAGCGAATTCCTGGAAGAAAACAACATCCCCGGTCTGACCGGCGTCGATACCCGAATGCTCGCCCGCAGCATTCGGGCCTTTGGCACGCGCAGAGGCATTCTGACCAGTATCGCCACACCCAAGGAAGAAGCCCTTGAGCATCTCCTTGCTGCGCCCATTGCACACGACGCCGTTTTCCGCGTTGCCTGCAAAAAGCGCTGGTATGCCCGCACGTCCAACCATCGCTTCTGTGTGGTTGCCGTGGATTGCGGCGTCAAGCTGAATATCATCCGCAGCCTGAACAGACACGGCTGCAACGTGACCATCGTACCGCCAACCATTACAGCAGATGAAATCGAATTCATGCATCCGGACGGCGTATTCCTTTCCAACGGCCCGGGCGACCCTGAGGACGTCACGCCCGTCATTGAACTGATTCGCTCGCTTCGCGGAAAAGTCCCGATGTTCGGCATCTGCCTCGGGCATCAGATGATCGCACTGGCCTACGGCGCGAAAACGTACAAGCTGGGGTTCGGTCATCGCGGAGGAAATCATCCTGTCATGGATCTCAAAACAGGACGAATTGAAATGACCAGCCAGAATCACAGCTACGCCGTGGATGCGCAAAGCATCCAGGCAACCCCGCTTGAAATCACACATCTCAATCTGCTGGACAACACCATCGAAGGGCTTGCCTGTCCTCAAGATCGCGTGTTCAGCGTGCAGTACCACCCCGAGAGCGCACCCGGTCCGCAGGACAGCGATCACCTGTTTGAACGCTTTATATCCATGATGGAGGAGGCGAAATGCCATGCCTAAACGCACCGACATCCGCAAGGTGCTCGTGATTGGCTCCGGCCCGATTGTCATCGGTCAGGCAGCAGAATTTGACTATGCCGGCACGCAGGCATGTCTTGCCCTGCGTGAAGAGGGATACGAGGTTATCCTCGCCAATTCCAATCCTGCCACCATCATGACCGACGCCTCCGTTGCAGACAAGGTTTACATGGAGCCTCTGACCCTTGAATACGTTGCGCGCATCTGCCGCTATGAACGCCCGGACGCGATCATTCCCGGCATCGGCGGGCAAACCGGACTGAATCTCGCCATGCAGTTGGCGAAAAAGGGGGTGCTTGATGAATGCCGCATTGAGCTGCTGGGTACGGATGCCAAAAGCATTGAAACCGCAGAGGATCGTGAGCTTTTCAAAGAGCTGTGTACGCGCATCGGCGAACCCGTCGTGCCCTCCCGCATCACCTATTCCACCCAGGAAGCACTTCTGGCTGCGCATGAAATCGGCTATCCGGTCATTCTGCGTCCCGCATTCACGCTCGGCGGTACGGGCGGCGGCTTTGCCGGCGATGACGACGAACTTACCGCCATGATGAAAAACGCCCTTGCGCTCTCTCCTGTTCATCAGGTGCTGCTTGAGAAGAGCATCAAGGGCTATAAGGAAATTGAGTTTGAGGTCATGCGCGATGCAAACGACACGGCGATCACCGTCTGCTCGATGGAGAATCTGGATCCCGTCGGCATCCATACGGGCGATTCCATTGTTGTCGCCCCCTGCCAGACGCTGACCAATAAGGAATACCACATGCTCCGTGACAGCGCGCTGAAGATCATTCGTGCGCTGGGCGTAAAGGGCGGCTGCAACGTGCAGTTTGCACTCGATCCGCAATCCTTTTCCTACTATGTGATCGAAGTCAATCCGCGTGTTTCGCGTTCCTCTGCGCTCGCCTCCAAGGCCAGCGGATATCCCATTGCCCGCGTCTCTGCCAAAGTCGCCATAGGTCTTCATCTGCATGAGATCATGCTCGCCAATACGCCCGCCTGCTTTGAACCGGCGCTGGATTACGTTGTCACGAAGCTGCCGCGTTTTCCGTTTGACAAGTTTACCCTCGCTTCCAATCGCCTGTCCACGCAGATGAAAGCCACCGGCGAAGTGATGAGCGTAGGCCGCACCATGGAAGAAAGCCTGCTCAAAGCCATTCGCTCGCTGGAAGTCGGTCATACGCACCTGCACATGGCCAAGTTTGACAAGGAGCATATGACCGTCGACGATCTGCTCGCCTATATCAAAGAAGGAACAGACGACCGGCTCTATGCCATCTCCCAGCTGATGTGGATGGGCGTCGATCACTCGCGCATCTGTTCGATCACTGGCATTGATATGTTCTTCCTGGACAAGGTCAAGCATATCGTCGATTTTGAAAAGGAGCTGGAACCCGGTATCGTCTCGCCGGAGCTTTTACGGGAAGCCAAGCGCTGGGGCTTCTCCGACGCCTACATTGCCGAGCTTTGGAAAATGACCGAGGATGAAGTCTGCGCGCTGCGCAAACAGTATGGCATTCAGCCCGTGTACAAGATGATCGACACATGCGCAGGCGAGTTTGACAGCTATGTGCCCTATTTCTACTCGACCTATGAAACCGAGAACGAATCCATCATATCGGACAAACCCAAGATCATCGTACTGGGTTCAGGCCCCATACGCATTGGTCAGGGCGTGGAATTTGATTACTCCACTGTTCACGCCATTCATGCCATTCAGGAGGCGGGATACGAAGCCATCGTCATCAACAATAACCCCGAAACCGTATCCACCGACTATACCACCGCCGATAAGCTCTATTTTGAGCCGCTGACCGTAGAAGAGGTCTGCAATATCGTGGAATTGGAAAAGCCCTGCGGTGTGATCTGCACGCTCGGCGGGCAGACAGCCGTCAACCTCGCCGCCCCGCTTGCAGCGCGCGGCATACGCATCATCGGCACAGACTGCGAGGCCATCAACCGCGCCGAAGACCGCTATGCGTTTGAAGAGGTCATCACTTCTCTCGGCATCCCTCATCCCGTTGGCGCAGCGGTCACGGATATCAAAAGCGGCGTGGAAACAGCAGCAAGAATCGGCTATCCCGTCCTCGTCCGTCCCAGCTTCGTGCTCGGCGGACGCGCCATGGAGATTGTGTCCGGCGAAGAATCGCTGCGTCATTATCTCAAAAACGCCGTAGAAGTTGATGAAGACAAACCCGTTCTGGTTGACAAGTATTACATCGGCAAAGAGGTCGAGGTGGACGCCATCTGCGACGGTGAACAGGTGTTCATCCCCGGCATCATGGAACTGGTTGAGCGCACAGGCGTACACTCCGGAGACAGCACAAGCATTTATCCGCCGCTGAGCCTGAGTCAGAACGTGCGCGACGCCATCGCCGATTACACGACAAGGCTCGGATTGGGCATCGGTATCCGCGGTCTGTTCAATATCCAGTTCATCGTTGACAAAGACGACGCCGTATATGTCATCGAGGTCAATCCGCGCGCCAGCCGAAGCGTGCCCTTCCTGTCCAAATCCACCGGCTTCCCATTGGTGAGCATCGCGACCCGTGTCATGCTCGGTCAGAGCCTGCGGGATCAGGGCATCACGTCCATGATTCCGGCAGACAAAGCACGCTGGTATGTCAAAACGCCTGCATTCTCCTTTGCCAAGCTCGACGGCATGGACGCTTATCTCTCTCCTGAGATGAAATCCACGGGCGAAGCCATCGGCTATGACGATAAACTCAATCGCGCACTGTACAAAGCGCTGCAGGCCAGCGGCATGAAAATCAGGCAGTACGGCACCGTGCTCGCTACCATTGCCGACGAGGATAAGGAAGAGGCGCTCCCGCTGATGAAGCGCTTCTATCAGCTGGGCTTCAGCATCCAGGCCACTTCCGGAACTGCCGCCTTCCTGAAGCATCATGGTATCCGCACCCGCGTATGCGGCAAACTGAGCGAAGGCAGCGACGATATCCCAGAGGCAATCCTTTCCGGCTATGTGAGTTACATCATCAATACGCGCGCTGTTCTCGCCGGTTCGCATCATGCGGACGGCATTGAAATCCGTCGCTGTGCAGTGCGCAACGGCGTAACCATATTCACCTCTCTGGATACCGTCAGAATTCTGCTCGACGTGCTTGAGGACA
This sequence comes from Clostridia bacterium, assembly GCA_017436605.1. Lineage (GTDB taxonomy): Bacteria > Bacillota > Clostridia > Christensenellales > Aristaeellaceae > Ventricola. The sequence goes on from JAFSCW010000024.1 coordinate 19,574, forward strand.
TCGTTCCAAGCATCTCCACCATCAACGCAGTATAATAGGAGGAATCTTCATGGCAAACTGTGCAATCGTGGGCGTTAACTGGGGCGACGAAGGCAAAGGCCGCATGGTCGATCTGCTGACACAGGAGTATGACGTCGTCGTGCGATATCAGGGCGGCGGCAACGCCGGTCACACCGTCATCAATGAACATGGCCAATTCGCGCTGCATCTGCTGCCTTCCGGCATCTTCCGGCTGGGTGTGGTCAATATTCTGGGCAACGGCGTAGCGCTTGATCCCGAAAACCTCTGGCTTGAGATGCAGGACGTCATGGACAAGGGCGTATCCCTTACGCCCGATAACCTGAAGATCAGCAGCCGCGCTTCCCTGCTTCTTCCGTGGCACAGACTGCTTGACGAGCTGGAAGAAGCGCGGCTGGCCGATAAAAAGTACGGCTCAACCAGGCAGGGCATTGCGCCGTTCTATGCCGACAAGTATCA
>JAFSCW010000025.1 GCA_017436605.1 Clostridia bacterium
CCGAAATCGTTCAACAGGGAGACGGAAACGACATGGTGATCAAGCGCGAGATTCTCTTTACGCCCGCAAACGAGATGCGGACGCTGCATATTTACCTGCCGGATGACTACGAAACGAGCGGCGAACACTATCCGGTGATGTACTATTTCGACGGACATAACCTCTTTTTCAACGAGGACGCGACCTACGGCAAGAGCTGGGGCCTGAAGGAATTCATGGATGGCTGGCACAAAAAGCTGATCATCGTGGGCATGACCTGCTCGATGACCAACCGGCTTGTAGAGTACTGCCCGTATCACTTCACGAAGGGCTTCCTCGGCGAAATCAAGGGTACGGGCGATGCGACAATCCGCTGGATGATCGAGGAGCTCAAACCCGTGATCGACCGTGAATTCCGCACGATGCCCCTGCGCGAATGCACGGCCATCGGCGGCAGCAGCATGGGCGGCCTGATGAGCCTGTACGCCGCCGTGCGCTACAACATGTGGTTTTCCAAGGCGGCGTGTCTGTCCAGCACGATCGGGCCCTGTATGGAGGATTTCCGCGAGGACATCGCGGCGTGCGACATGTCCCCGGACACGCGCGTGTATCTTTCCTGGGGCACGGAGGAGGGCGGCGGCTCGAAGCTCTATCCGCGCAGCGATACCCGCGAGGACATGGCGGACCGCAACGGCGATCTCGCCGCGAGGATGGCGCAAAAGGGCGTGACGACCCGCATCTACGGCCAGCCCGGCGGCCATCACTGCGAGGCCGACTGGGAAAAGCAGGTTCCCTCGTTCATGAACTTCCTGTGGTGCAACGGATAAAGGCGCATAAAACGCCCGGCTTTCGGATACCCTGCTTTCCAAAAGGAGATGGTAGGGTGAAGCGAAAGACCGGGCTTTTTGTATGCATGGCGGCGCTGACGGCGGTTCTTTGCGGCTGCGCGGCGCTGGGCGCGGAGGGCGGCGCGCCTGCGCTGCCGCAGCCGCAGAACACGCTGCATATCGCGCCGAAGGGATCGCCCTCCCGCGCTGCGGCGGATCTGGTGCCGGATCGGCTTGAGCGGGACGAAAAGGGCGTGCCGCTGCTCAGCGTATACGATGTGAAGCAGGAAAAGCTGATCCGCGAATCTGTGGAGGAATACCTGCCGGCGGTGCTGGCGGGGGAGATGGCGGGCGATTGGCCGCTGGAGGCGCTGAAGGCGCAGGCGATCCTCGCCAGGACGTTTGTGCTGCAGTTTGTCAGCGAGAAAAAATCGCGCTATGAGGGCGCGGATATCTCGACGGACATTGAGGAGGCGCAGGCCTATGACGCGGCGGGCGTGAACGAGCGGATCAAGAGCGCCGTGGAGGAGACGCGCGGCCTTGTGCTCAACGCCGGGGGCGAATTGCCGTACGCGTGGTTCCATGCCCATTCGGGCGGATTGACGGCGCGCGCGAAGGAGGGGCTCGACTATGAAAAGGATGAGCCGGCGTATACGCAGTGCGTGAAGGGCATGGAAAACAGCGAAGCGCCGAAGGAGGCGGCAAGCTGGGAGGCGGCGTTTACGATGGACGAGGTGATCGCGGCCTGCCGGGACGCGGGCGCGAAGGTTGAAAAGATCGAGAGCATTTCCATCGGTCAGCGGGGCGAGAGCGGGCGCGCGATGACGCTGCTCGTCTCCGGAAAGGAGGTCTCCGCGCCGGCCTTCCGGATTGCAATCGGCTCGACGAAGATGCGCTCCTGCCTGCTGGAGAGCCTGCGCGTGGAGGATGGTCAGGTGAAGATGCGCGGGCGGGGCTATGGCCACGGCGTGGGCATGAGCCAGTGGGGCGCATATGCGATGGCAAAGGAAGGAAAAACGGCTGAGGAGATCGTGACGCATTACTTTGCCGGCGTCACGCTGGACAGCGCCTGGGACTGATGAATTTCAAAAAATCTGAAAAAAGATGTTGACTTCTGCGATGCCCCGATGTATAATACATAACGTTGACGGGGCATTAGCGCAGTTGGTAGCGCGTTTGAATGGCATTCAAAAGGTCAGGGGTTCGACTCCCCTATGCTCCACCATGAGACGCAGGTCCCTGAAACGGGTGCCTGCGTTTTTTATATGCTGAGGTTTGGCGGGGAGTCGAACCTGGGACAGGAGTGAATGAGGCAACAGTGTGGCCTCAGAGCTGTCCTGACCGAGGCGCGACGAGCGCCGAGAGGAGACTCCCCTATGCTCCACCATAAAAGCAAAGGGGAGCCGAACCTGGCACCGGAGCCTGCCGCCGCCAGTGGCGGAAACAGGCAGGCGGAGCGTGGTATTGCCAGTCTCATGATTGTTTGACTTGGCTCCGGATGATGATCACGCGTTTTCCTCACTGCCCTCAGCTTTGCTGCGATTCTCTCCTGAGGAAAGTGTGAATTCCATGAGATGGCGGCAATTGCTGCAGCCAAAACCATAAGAAGGGAAGCACCCATAGAGGGTGCTTTTCTTTTTGCATGAAAAGGCGGCTTTCTTCCTTGCGTAAAAAGGGAGTTTGCATTTTCCGTCGAAAAGATACAGAACTGTGCAGAAACTGCAGTCAGAATAACAAACAAGAGAATATCGGAGAACAGGCGTATGAAGAAAAACGTCACCGACATGACGCACGGCGCGATCATGCCCCACCTGATCAGATTCGGCATGCCGGTGCTGCTGGGCATGCTGTTTCAGCGCATCTATAACTTCGTCGACGTGTTCATCGTCGGCCATTATCTGGGCGACGAAGCGCTGGCGGCGGTGAGCATTGCGGGCTCGGGCATGTATCTGCTGATGTCGCTGATGATGGGCCTGACGACGGGCGTAAGCATCGTGATTGCGCAGTATTACGGCGCGGGCGAGGAAGGAAAGGTCCGGGAGACGTTCGTCAGCTCGATCTATGTGGCGGCCGGCGTGACGGCGCTGATCACAGCGGCGGGCATGCTGGGGGCGAAGGGACTGCTGGGGATTCTTCAGACCTCCGATGCGCTCATCGCGGATGCGCATACCTATCTGCTGATCATCTTTGCGGGCTGCTGCGGCACGATGCTCTATAACTGGATCTCCGCCGTCATGCGTTCGCTGGGCAATTCCATCGTTCCGCTGGCTGCGCTGATCGTGTCGAGCCTGCTCAACATCGCGCTGGATATCTTGCTGATCGCGGTGATTCCGCTGGGCGTGGCGGGCGCGGCGCTGGCGACGGTGCTTTCGCAGGCGTTGTCCGGCCTTCTGTGCCTTTTCTATGCGTTCAGGATTCTGCCGATGCTGCGCATCCGGCGAAAGGATATGCGCATGAATCCGCAGATTGCCCGGCAGATTCTGACCTACGGCATCCCGACCGGCCTGCAGATGAGCATCATCTCCATTTCCGATATGGCGCTGCAGGCGAAGATCAACACCTATGAGACGGCGCTGATCGTGGCCTACGGCATTGCGGCGAAGGTGGAATTCCTGGGCTGGCAGCTGGCGGAGGCCATTGGCACGTCGCTGGGCACATTCGTCGGACAGAATGTCGGCGCGGGGGATTACAGGCGCGTTCGTCAGGGTGTGCGCTGCGCCTACGTCATTCATTTTGCCTGCTACGGCGTGTTCTGTCCGGTCGTGTGGCTGCTGGCCGAGCCGATCATGGGGCTGTTCACGCAGTCGCCCGCGTCGGTTGCCTACGGTGTGGAATACATGCGGATTTTCTCGTTCTTCTTCCTGATCGGCGGCACGATGACGATCTACCACAACATCCTGCGCGCGTCCGGCGATGTGAAGATGACGCTGGTGATGGGCATGAGCGAGGTCGTCACGCGCATCAGCTTCACGTTCCTGTTCACGCACCTGATGGGCTATTGGGGCCTGTGGTGGGTCTCGCCGATTACCTGGGTCTGCGCGGTGGTGATCGGCGCCGTGCGGTATTATTCGGGCAAATGGGAGGAGATCGCGCGAAGGAACGCGATCGCAGCAAAATAAAATTTTCGGCAAGAATGGGACTTGTGCTTTTTCCTTGTCGTTGCTATAATATGGGCGTACGCTGAAGGAGAAAGCGATTGACGGCGATCCCCAGAGAGCGCGCCCATGGCTGCAAGGCGCGCGGTTGGCCGCAGGATGCTCCGGACTCCCGAGTACGCAGGAGAACACGCCGATGGAATAAGCGGCGAAATCCTGCCGGGCGCTCCCGATACAGGGCAGGCAAGGGCGCAGGGATTCTGCGCCGAAGCAAGGTGGTACCGCGAAGTTCAGCTTCGCCCCTGCAGGAGGGGGCGGAGCTTTTTTTGTGGGCAGCGCCCGCATTCATCCGAACCGCTTCACGTTATTGCGCGCCTCTGTGCCCGCAGTCAGCATCGCTGTGCAACATCCTAACATTTTATGAAGGAGAGAAGATATTTATGAAGCTGAAGAATCTCGTTTCCAAGCGTTATAAGGAAACACCGGCCGACTGCGTCATCGCCAGCCAGGCGCTGATGATGCGCGGCGGCTATATCAAGCCCGTCGGCAACGGCATCTACACCCTCTTTCCGGCGACCAAGCGCATCACCTCCAAGATCGAGAAGATCATCCGCGAGGAGATGGACCGCATCGACGGCCAAGAGCTGATGTTCCCGGTGACCATGCCCGCGAGCCTGTGGCAGGAGTCCGGCCGCTATGAGTCCATTGGTTCCGAGCTGCTGCGCTTTACCGATCGCTCCGGCGCGAACATGGTGCTGGGCATGACGCACGAGGAGGCCTCCGTGCATTTTGTCCGCGACGTCGCCGACAGCTACACCCAGTATCCGTTCATGATCTATCAGATCCAGACCAAGTTCCGCGACGAGCCGCGCTGCCGCGGCGGCCTGATCCGCGTGCGCGAATTCACCATGAAGGACGCGTATTCCTTCCATACCTCCCAGGAGGATCTGGAGCGCTATTATCAGGTCTGCTATGACGCCTACAACCGCATCTTTGCCCGCGCCGGCGTGGGCGAGGTCGTCGCCGTCGCTTCCGACAGCGGCATGATGGGCGGCAAGGTCTCCCATGAGTACATGCTCCTCACCCCGGTCGGCGAGGATACGATCGTCCTGTGCCATGAGTGCGATTACCGCGCGAACATGGAGGCCGCTCCGTGCATCGTCGGCAACGTCGAGGCGGGCGAGGTGGCCGATCTGGCGAAGGTCGAGACCCCGAACGTCAAGACCATCGAGGACCTGTGCGCGTTCCTGAAGGTCACGGCGAAGCAGTGCTGCAAGGCCGTCGTCTATCAGGAGAACCTGACCGACAAGTACATCGTCGCCTTCCTGCGCGGCGATCTGGACATCAACGAGACCAAGCTGCGCAACTACGTCAAGGCCGAGATCCATCCGGCGGAGATCACCGCGGAGAGCGGCCTGTGCGCTGGCTTCATCGGCCCGAAGGGTCTGCCGGCGGATGTGCGCGTGGTGTATGACAGCTCCCTGAAGGGCGTGAACTGGTTTGTCACCGGCGCGAACGAGACCGATATGCACTACACCGGCTTCAACATCGCGCGCGAGATGGGCGATGTGGAGTATGTGGACGTCGCCAAGGCGTTTGACGGCGGCGTCTGCCCGGTCTGCGGCAAGCCGCATATCTACACCTCCCGCGGCATCGAGGTCGGCAACATCTTCCAGCTGGGCACCAAGTACACCGAGAGCATGGGCATGACCTATGTCGATCAGGACGGCTCCCTCAAGCATCCGATCATGGGCTGCTACGGCATCGGCGTGGGCCGTCTGGCGGCGTCCGTGTGCGAGGCGCATCGCGACGATTACGGCCCGATCTGGCCGATCTCCATCGCGCCGTGGCAGGTGCATCTGTGCTCCCTGCGCGCGGACAACGAAGAGGTTGCCGCGATGTCTCAGAAGATCTACGACGAGCTGACCGCCAGGGGCGTGGAGGTCATCTGGGATGACCGCAGCGTTTCCGCCGGCGTCATGTTCTCCGACGCCGACCTGTTCGGCGTGCCGGTGCGCGTGGTCGTCAGCCCGAAGGGCCTGAAGAACGGCACCATCGAGATCTCCGCCCGCGACAAGTCCATGCAGGAGAAGAAGCCGGTCGACGAGGCCGTCCAGTTTGTGTACGACTACGTCGTCAGCGAGCTGGCGAAGCTCGACTGCAGGCTGTAATCCGATCAGGCATAGCAAAGGGCCGCTCCCGTTCAGGGAGCGGCCCTCTTTGCATTATTCGGTTTCTGAAGGTGTTTTTTTCTTTTTCGGCTTCGGCCCAACGAGGTTGTAGCTGTCGTCGATCAGGTGCAGGATTTCGCTGTCGGTCATGCTGCCGTCGAGGATGATGGAAATCCAGTGGAGCTTGTTCATGTGATAGGCCGGCACGACGGCGGGATAGACGGTTTTCCAGAAATCGGCCCAGTTCGGCTCGGCCTTGACGTTGATCCAGACGCGGCCCTCGCGCTCATAGACGGAGGCGAACATCTTTTTGTTTGTATGCCTGCGGATGACGGCCCAGCTGTCCAGCCCGAAGGGATAATCCTCGTAGCTGTCGGGCAGGGTGAGGCAGGCGTCGATCGCTTCCCTGAGGGTGGTCATGCGCCTTCGCCTCCTTCTGTTTTCCGGTCTGTTTCCCGGTGCATGATGTAGAACGAGTAGAGCTGGATAGCGGGAACGTCCTCGAGCTTCACGCGAAGCAGGCCGGGCTCGATGACCTCCAGATAGCCTTCCTTGTCGCGCGGATAGGCCGTTCTGGCGTTGGAATCCATGATATAGAGGTATTCGCTGTCCGCGCCGGCGAGGAAGAGATAATGCGATTCGGTCGTGAAGATGCCTTTCACGACGGTGGTGATGACGCTCTTGCCCGCGCGGACGGCGGCAAGCGCCTCTTCGAATTCATGCGTGCTGGTATAGGCAAGGCCGTAATCCTCGGCGACCATGCGGAAGAGGTAAATCTTGGTGCCGGGCTCGAAGGTGCGCAGCTTTTCGTAGCGATGGTTGTTGCCCACGGCATAGGAAGCGAGGATCATGGGGAGCCATTTTGAGTATTCCTGCGGCGTGCCGGGCGTGAGGGCGACGTGCCCGGGCTGACCGTAGCCGCGTTTTTTGATGTAGTAATCCTCGAAGCAGTATTCGCCCGTCACCGAGCAGGAGCACAGCGGGAAGCCCACGGCGGGATCCTTGGCGAAGGCGTTCAGCGCGGGCAGATCCTCCGGGGGAACCTGCCGGGCGACAGCCATGGCGAGCGTCGCCGGGCCGCAGCCGGTATCGAGCATGCGCCGCCTGCGGCTGGTGTAGTATTCCTCGTAGATCGCTTTTTTCCATGCGGGGTCGTTCTGCGCGTAGTACTGCACAGGGCCGCTGCCGGGGACGTCGATCATCCGGCTGAAGACCTCCGGCTCCTCGCCGCGCGCGGCGAACAGGGGCGCAAGGCACAGCGCAAGCAGGAGGGAAAGGATGCGCGTTTTCATCACAGCCCGGCCCACCTGCACATCAGCTCGTATTCTTCTTTTGCCTTGCCGGGCCAGACGCCCTCGCGCAGCGCGCAGAGGCTGTCGTTGTTTGCGCGCAGCATCGGCATCAGGGTCTCCCAATCCATGATGCCCTCGCCCAGCGGGCGGTTTTCCCATTTGCCTTCGCTGTTCCATACGCCGTCCTTGACATGGAGCACGCAGACCTTGTCGCCAAAGAGCGAGAGCGCGCGGGAAAGCAGCTCGCGCTGAACCTCAGGCGCGTTCTCTCCCGGCGGGACGAGGTTGGCTGTATCGAGGATGACGCGCAGGTGATCGCTGCCGACGTCGGCAAGCAGGCGCGCGGTCAGCTCCGGCGTGTTGAGGGTGTGATAGGCGACCGGCTCGATGCCCACGATCGCGCCGCAGGCCTTCGCTGCTGCTGCGGCGTGCCGGGTGAAATCCAGCAGGCGGGCATAGGCGGCCTCGCGCTCGGCTTCCTCGAAGGTGAAGTGCGTCGTTTCCGTGCCGACGCAGCCGGCGCCCAGCAGCACGCTCGCGCGGAGATGCTGCGCGAATTTTTCCTTGGCAGCGCTCAGAACCGCCTCATCGCGGTCGCTGGCGCTGACATAGCAACCCATGACGGGCACAGCGACGCCGGCGCGGGCAAAGGCGCTGCGGATGGAAGCAAGGCGATCGGGGGTCATATAGGAACCGGCGTCGTCCGGGAAGGCTTTGCCGAAGGCGAGCTGCGTGGCGGCGAAGCCGAAGCCTGCGATTTTCTCTGCGAGCGCTTCGGGCTGCATACGGCCGAAATCATGGCCTCTCATGCCGATAATCATAGAAAATAACCTCCATAGATGGGGTGAATGCGTTTGATGACGCGGGACATACAGGGACAGTATACGCCTTTTTCCTGCAAAAGGGAAGAGGCATTGCGGCGGGGATGGATTTGCTGTATAATAAAAAAACAGCGATACAGCATGCAATACCTGCAGGAAATACCCTGCGGAATACCGAGGACATACAGGAGGTAACGTATGGAACTGAAAAAGATTCTTTCCATGGTCGATCATACGCTGCTCAAGCCGGAATCCACCTGGGCGCAGATCCAGGAAATCTGCGACGATGCGATCCGCTACGGCACGGCGACGGTCTGTATTCCGGCCAGCTACGTGGCGCGCTGCAGGGCGTATATGGACGAGAAAGGCAGCGGGGTCGGCGTGTGCACGGTGATCGGTTTTCCGACCGGCTATTCCACCACGACGGCGAAGGTCGCCGAGACGGCGGACGCCGTGAAGAACGGCGCGGACGAAATCGATATGGTCATCGACATCGGCATGCTCAAGGACGGACGCGACGGCGATGTGCTTGAGCAGATCAACGCCGTCAAGGCTGCCTGCGCGGGAAAGCCGCTGAAGGTGATCATCGAGACCTGCCTGCTGACCGAGGAGGAGAAGATCCGCATGTGCGGCGTCGTGAATGACTCCCAGGCCGATTTCATCAAGACCAGCACGGGCTTTTCGACGGCGGGCGCGACGTTTGAAGACGTTGCGCTGATGGCCAGATACATGAAGCCGGGCAAGCAGATCAAGGCGGCGGGCGGCATTTCCAGCCTTGAGGACGCGGAGAAGTTCATCGCGCTGGGCGCGACGCGCCTTGGCACCAGCCGGATCGTGAAGATCGTGAAAAACGAAGAGGCGACCGGCTACTGAGCCTGTCAAATTCTGAAAAATAGCAGAAAAAACCGGCAAAAAACATTGACACCGGAAGGAAAAGCTGGTATCATAGGAAGGCAAGCCGCTCGGGGCTGGTTTTGTTTAAATGCTCAAAAGGCTACCTAAACCCGGCGAGTATCATATTAGGAGGTGTCACCATATGTACGCTATTATTGCGACTGGTGGCAAGCAGTACCGCGTTAGTGAGGGCGACGTGCTCTTCATCGAGAAGATCGATGCTGAGGTCGACTCCACGGTCTCTTTTGACGCTCTGCTCGTTGAGAACGAGGGCGAGGTCAAGGTCGGCACCCCGGTTGTCGAGGGTGTGAAGGTTGAGGGCAAGGTCGTCGGCCAGGTTCGTGGCGAGAAGATCATCGTCTTCAAGTACAAGTCCAAGAAGAACTATCGCCGTAAGCAGGGCCATCGTCAGCCGTACACCAAGGTGGAAATCACCAAGATCGGCTAATTCACGATGACCACCATCACGGTCTATACTCTTGATTCCGGCATGATCCGCGGCTATGAGGCCGGCGGGCACGCAGGAGGAAAGAGAATACGGGGTTATGATCTGGTCTGCTGCGCGGTTTCCGCGCTGACGCAGACCGGCGTGAATGCGCTCTGTGCCGTCGCAGGCGTGACGCCTGACGTTCAGGTACGGGACGGCTACCTGCGCTGCATCCTGCCGGAAGGCATGAGCGATCAGCAGCAGGGCGATGCGCAGATCATCCTCCGTACGATCATGACAGGACTGACAGACATTCAAAAAATCTATCCGAATCTGATTCGGATACAGCAAAAAGAATGGAGGCAAGCAGATGCTTACGATGAATCTTCAGCTCTTCGCGCATAAGAAGGGCACCGGTTCTTCCCACAACGGCCGCGACAGCGAGTCCAAGCGCCTCGGTGCGAAGCGCGCGGACGGCCAGTTCGTCCTGGCGGGCAACATCCTGTACCGTCAGCGCGGCACCCACATTCATCCCGGCACCAACTGCGGCATCGGCGGCGACGACACCCTGTTCGCCCTGGTGGACGGCGTGGTTCGCTTCGAGCGCAAGGGCAAGGATAAGACCCAGTGCTCCGTGTACCCGGTCGCGCAGTAATTGAAAACGGAATGATCCGACAGAGCGTCTTATGATGGACGCTCTGTTTTTTTGCTTTGGCGGGCAGGATCAATCCGGGCGCGGGACGGCCTGCGATGCGGCCGCGTCCCAAAGGGCATGGGATCCGCGGGGGAAAAGCAGGGGCGCAAAAAAACACGCAGGAACAATTCCTGCGTGTTTTGTCTGTGTCTTGAAACTGCCTGCGATTACAGGGAGGACAGGGTGGAAGCCTTGTACTCGTAATGCAGATAGGAGCCGACCTCGCGGCTGTCGCGGCCGCCGTCGATCAGGGAGAGGAGGTTGTAAGCGCCGAAGAGAACGGCCAGAACAAAAAGAACAGTCAGCATAGAGAATGCCTCACTTTCATGTAATTTGCAAGTTAGTGGTGAGCTGATGTTTTCGGTGTTCAGCTCTGCTTTGTGAGGCTATTATAGCACGGAAAAACGGAATTGTACACCGTTTTTTCTAAAAATATCAAGAAAACTTTGCCTTTGTCCAAAAATTCATCCGGGGCCTTCCGGCGCCGTCCGCACCCCCGGATTCTGCATAAAGAAGCCCTTTATCCTGCATACAAGCTGCAAAAATGGAGAGAAAAATGCAGGATATACGTGAATAATTTTCACTTTAAAGAAATTTGACTTTAATAAAGTGAAGTAAAAAAGCGGGTTTTTGCCCGATAAAAGACGAAAAAACGCCCCCTTCCGGCGGGAAGGAGGCGAAAAGGACGCAAATGGGCGGTTACTTCTTGCCCTTGGGATTGCCCTGCGCATATTCGCACCAGGAAGACAGCGTGCAGGATTCGCAGGCGGGCCTGCGTGCGGCGCATACGCGTCTGCCGTGGAAGATGATCCAGTGATGCGCAAGGCTCCATTTGCTTTTCGGGATGTTCTCCATCAGCTGCTGCTCGGTCTTGAGCACGTCACCCGCATCGGCCAGACCAAGCCGGTTGGACACGCGGAAGACATGGGTATCGACTGCGATGGCGTCTGCGCCGAAGGCGCAGGACATCACGACGTTCGCCGTCTTGCGGCCGACGCCGGGAAGCTCCGTCAGCTTTTCATGGTCGGCGGGGACTTCTCCGCCATACAGGCTGACGAGTGCGCGGGCGGTCATCACGAGATTTCTGGCCTTGTTGCGGTAGATGCCGCAGGTCTTGATATAGGGCTCGACGTCCTCCGGCTCGGCGGCAGCCAGCGCGGCGGCGTCGGGGTAGGCGTCAAAGAGCGCGGGCGTGACCATGTTGACCTTAACGTCGGTGCACTGCGCGGAAAGGATGACGGCGACGAGCAGCTGATAGGGATTCTGGAAATGCAGCGCGGGCCGGGCGTCCGGATAGAGGCGCTCCAGCTCCGAAAGAATATTTGAAATGCGGTCGGACATGTGCGTCTTCCTCCTTTTGTATCATTATATCGGCTGCCGGGCCAAAAGGCAAGCTCATACGCGCAGGGGCGTGAGCGTCATGCGGCGCGTGCCGTAGTGATCGACGCGGTAAAATCCGATGAGCGCGCCGGGGTTCAGGCGCCTGTAGACGGCGAGAACCTGCGCGAGCTGGGAAAGCTCAAAGCGGACGGAAAGCCCGCAGCCCAGGGCGACCTCGCGGGGCGTGGAGATCACGCCGGCAGCGAGACCGGCGCGGCGCAGCGCATCCTCCAGACGGAGCACCTGCGTGCGCGAGCGAAAAGAAGCGACGCCGAATGTTTGATCCATGATCGGTTCCCTCCCGGGTCTGCCGTGCGGCAGACTACATATACTGCTACAGCGTATGCCCGGCGCAGCCGGCGCGTGAGAAGACCACAAGGACGCAGGGAAAGAGGGAAAGCGATGATCTATCTGGACAACGCGGCGACAAGCTGGCCCAAGCCGCGCGAGGTCGTGCAGGCCATGGCGCGTTCGCTGGAGGAATGCGGCGCAAACCCCGGGCGCGGAGGCCATACGCTGAGCCTGGCTGCCGGGAGGATTGTAGAAGGCTGCCGGGAAGCGCTGGCGCAGCTGCTGGGGGAGGAGGACGCTTCGCGCATCGTCTTTACCCAGAACGCGACGGACGCGCTCAACACGGCGATTCACGGCGTCGTCCGCACAGGCGATCATGTCGTCTCCACGCTGCTGGAGCATAATTCCGTGCTTCGTCCGCTGTCCGAGCTTTCGCGCAGCGGCGCGATCACCCTGACGCTCGTCGCGCCGGACAGCAGGGGGATTATCCGCGCGGAAGATGTGGAAAGAGCGCTTCTGCCCGGAACAAAGCTGATGGTTATGACACAAATGTCCAACATTTTGGGTGTGGAGCAGGACGTCGCCGCGGTGGGAGCGGTCTGCAGAAGGCATGGCGTGCTGCTGTTGGTGGACGCCGCGCAGACGGCAGGGCATCTTCCGCTTGCGCCCCTTCGCTGGGGCGCGTCGATGCTGGCCCTGCCGGGGCATAAGGGGCTGCTCGGCCCGCATGGCACCGGCGCGCTCTGGATCCGCAGGGGCGTCCGCGTGGCGCCGCTTCGCCAGGGCGGAACGGGATCGTCGTCGGAGAGCATGTATCAGCCTGAGGAAATGCCCGATCTGCTGGAATCCGGAACGCTGAATTTGCCGGGAATAGCTGGACTTTCCGCCGGCATCGACGCTGCCCGCCGGCATGAGGCGGCGGCGCATATCCGCGCGCTGTGCCGGTATCTGCGCGCAGAGCTTCTGAACCTGCCGCAGGTCAGGGTGTATACGCCCGACGAGGCGATGATGGTGACCTTCAACGTCGAGAGCGTCGGCTCGCAGACGGCGGCGGAACTGCTTGACCGCAGGGGAATTTGCGTGCGCGCCGGACTGCACTGCGCGCCGGGCGCGCACAGGTTTCTGGGGACGCTCGACGGCGGCGCGCTTCGCGTCAGCCCGGGCATATACAGCACGAAGGAGGAAATCCATGCGCTCATTCAGGCGGTGCGGAAGATAAATGTCCTATGAATTAGTGGTTGCTAACGGATAAAATGTGCAAAAAACACAATGAAAAATAGAAAATGTGGAAAATTGGATGGGAAAATGGACAAAAAAGGGCAAGAAGGCTTGCCAAGCAGAAGAAGGATTGATATAATGTCATACAAATATGCATATGCAGGCCGCTGGCAGCGGCAAAGGACTGATGGAGGATGAAAAGAACATGAAGGAGCCGTATGAAAGCACCATCGTGATTGCGGCAAAGGCGGATGTCGCCGAGAAGATGGAGTCCATTCTGCTCAGAGCAGGGATCAGAATCGACGCCGTGTGCCATAGCGGCGAAGAGGCGATCGCCTGCATGCATGGAAGAGAAGTCCTGTTCCTGACGACGTATCAGCTGCCGGATATGTCCGGCATGGAGCTGGCGCGCAGGGCAGGCGATATGTGCGGCGTGGTGATGATCGTGCCTCAGGATTACGTCGAGTCTGACGACGACTACGAGACCGTACACATCATGCGCAATCCGGTCAGCCGGAGGCGCTGGCGGAGGCTGTCCGCGCGATGCTGTTTTGCGCAGGCCGTCTGCAGCCGCTGGTGCAGAAAATCCATAAGCTCGAAAGGATGCTGGAGGAGCGCAAGATCATCGAGCGCGCCAAGGGCAGGCTGATGGATCAGCTGAAGCTGAGCGAATCCGACGCGCATTACCGCATTCAGAAGCGGAGCATGGACATGGGCAGGCGCATCGTCGACATCGCCAGGGAGATTCTGGAAAACGGCGTGGAGATTGTCAACTGAACGGCACGGAATTGCCAGCAATGAAATGAATAGAAATGAACGCCCGGCTTCCGGTTGGAAGCGGGGCGTTTTTATGCTATAATACGCAGAAAGACGAAGCCGGGGGATGGAACATGAAATTCAGACGGGACATGCAGACAAAGGACGGCGCGGCGCTGACCCTGCGCAGCCTCCATGCGCAGGACGCGCAGACGATGATCCGCGTATGCAGGCAGGTCGCCGGCGAAACGCTGAACATGATGCGCTATGCGGACGAATGGACGATCAGCCCTGAGAAGCAGGCGGAAACCATCCTGAAAGCGGAGCAGGGCGAAAAGGAACTGCTGCTGGGCGCGTTCACGGCGGAAGGGCTGGCGGGGATTGCGAATATGAGGCCGGTTCATCCCGGCGACCGGGCGCGCCACCGCGCCGGCGTCGGCATTGCCGTCCTGAAAGCGCACTGGGGCCGGGGAATCGGCACGGCGCTGATGCAGACGCTGATCGACGCGGCGGGACAGACGGCGCTGGAGCAGCTGGAATTGGACGTGGTCAGCACGAACAGCCGCGCCATCCGCCTGTACGAGCGTTTCGGGTTCGAGGCTTTCGGCCGCCATCCGAGGATGATGAAGTACCGCGATGACACCTATGCCGATACGATCCTGATGGCGCTGGATCTGCGCCGGACGCGATAAAGCGCATGGATATAAAAAAGCGATCTCTCTCCCCTGTGGGAAGAGAGATCTTTTTCTGTGTGGAATCTGCCGTCAGTTCGTCAGGCGCGCCTTTTCCAGCGCGGTGACGATCGCCGGGACGGCGATGAGCTGCAGGATCATGCCGGGGATGGCGTTCACAAAGCCGTTGGCGATGAAGAGGGAAAAGGTGAAGCCCTTGCCGGCGACGCCATAAAGCGGCACGGAGACAAGTCCCCAGACGACGCGGCCCAGAAGCATCGCCGCGATGAGCGAGAGGAAGAGCATCGGCAGCGTCTTGGGCAGGCGCCTGCGCAGATAGCCGGAAACAAAGCCATAGGCCGCCAGCTCAAAGGCCATCGCGGCGGCCATGGGCATGAGCACGGGCATGCCGAAAAGCACGCTGCGCAGAAGCGGCGTGACGGCGCCGACGGCCAGCCCCCAGACCGGGCCGCAGACCATGCCGCAGATCAGGACGGGCAGGTGCATCGGGCAAAGCATGTTGCCGATGTGCTGGATCTGGCCGGTGAGGAAGGGGAGAAGCAGGCCCACGGCAAGGAGCATGGCCGAGAGCGTGAGGCGGCGGACGGAAAGCTTGCTGTTCATTTGGAATCCATTCCTTTCGTATGCATCAAAAAAGCCATGAAGAGACGGACCGGTTCGCCGGTCATCGGCCTTCATGGCTCGTACATTCTGATATGGATGAAAAATCGGCTTCTTCGGAAGCGGCGCTGCCGCCTTCTGGCGACGACAAGATTATAGCGCAGGCGGGCGGGTTTGTCAACGCGGGGGATTACGGATCGACGATGCCGCGCAGCGTTCTGCGCTCGCGCAGCCTGGCCTCCTGCCCCTGATCGGAGGGGATGTAGTATCGCCTGCCGCGCACCTCCGGGGGCATGTATTCCTGCTGTACCCAGTGCCCGGGATAGTCGTGCGGGTATTTGTACTGCGCACCCTTCGCGCCGACGCGCTCGCTGCCGCTGTAGTGCGTATCGCGCAGATACGCCGGAACGGGACCGAAGCCGCCCTGCTCAGCGTCGGCGACGGACTGATCCAGCGCCATGACGACGGAATTGGACTTCGGGCTTTCGCAGACGGCGATGATCGCCTGCGCGAGGGAAAGTCTGGCCTCCGGCAGGCCGACCATCTCCAGCGCCTGTGCGGCGGCGACGGCCTGAAGCATGGCGGTCGGGTTGGCGAGGCCGACGTCTTCGCTCGCATGGGCAATGATGCGCCGCGCAATCAGCCGGGGATCGACGCCCGCATAGAGCAGGCGGGCAAACCACGCAAGCGCCGCGTCGGCGTCGCTGCCGCGCAGGCTCTTGCAGAAGGCGGAGAGCATGTCGTAATAGAGCGATTCATCGCAGCGGATGACGGGCTTCTGGATGGACTCCTCCGCGACGGGGAGCGTCACACGGATGACGCCGTGCTCGTCCGGGTCGGTCGTCAGCACGGCGAGCTCCAGCGCGCCGAGGGCGGAGCGCACGTCGCCGTTTGCGATGCGGGCGATGTGATGGGCGGCGTCCTCGTCCAGCGCGACGTTTTTCCCGCCGAAGCCGCGCTCCGTATCGGCGAGCGCGCGCCGCATGGCCAGCAGCACATCGTCTTCCCGCAGCGGCTCAAACTGGAAAATCCGGCACCGGCTGACGATGGCGGGCGTCATGGCGATCAGCGGGTTTTCCGTGGTCGAGCCGATGAAGCGCACGACGCCCCGCTCGATGGCGGGGAGGATGCTGTCGGACTGGGATTTGCTCCAGCGGTGACATTCGTCCAGCAGCAGGTACGTCGCCTGACCATACAGCGAGCGCCTGTCCTGCGCCTCCTTGATGACCTTGCGCACGTCGGCGACGCCGCTGGTGACGGCGTTGAGCTGGACAAAGGCGGAATGCGTCGTGCCCGCGATGATGGAGGCGAGCGTCGTCTTGCCGCAGCCGGGCGGGCCGTAGAAGATGGAGGAGGTCATGCGGTCGGCCTCGATGGCGCGGCGAAGCAGCCGGCCGGGGCCGACGATATGGCTCTGTCCGATGAACTCATCGAGCGTGCGCGGGCGCATGCGGTCGGCCAGCGGGCTGAGCATGGCGGACTGATTGGAAAAAAGATCCTGCATGAAAACCTCCGGAGGTTGAATCGTTATCGCTATTATATCGCCGCGCGCGGAAAAAGACAAGCGGAACGGCCTGCAATCCGGCGGGAGAAATCCGTTTGCGGGCGCGTGCAATTTTGAAGCGCCGCCGTCGTCTGATTAGCATAGGGAAAACGCAAAGCAAAAAAACGAAGAACAGAACGGGAGGACGAGCCGGAATGAAAATCAGGAGCATGATCACGGGCGGCCTGACTGCGCTGCTTTGCCTGCTTGCCGCCTGCGCGCCCGCGCAGAGCTATCTTTACGGCGGGAGCGCGGACGATATCCTCGGCGAAATCGCAGTTGGCAGCGACGGACGGATGGTGATGACGGGATTCACGAATTCCGCAGACGGCACGCTATCGGCGCGCACGAAGAAAGGACGCAGCGGCTGGGCGCTGTGCATCGGGGCGGACGGCGAGGTGCTGTGGAGCTTTGTCTCCCGGCTGGGCAGTCACGACATCATGTCCTCGCCGGTTATCCATGAGGACGGCAGCGTGACGCTTGTCCTCGAGGCGGAAACGGACGTATCGCAGGAAATGGAAGCGATCCGCCTGGACCGGGAGGGAAACGTGCTGAACCGGAAAACCATGCAGAAAACCGGCGGCGCAATCGAGTATCTCTGGGTGGCGCCTCCGCTGTGGCATGAGGGCTATGTGCTCGAGGAGATGGACGACAAGGCGGGATCGGTCGGCTTTTCGCTCTATGATTACGATGGCAAAAGGATCGCGCAGCTTTCCCCGGAGCAATGGCATCCGAAAGGGCGGGCGCACGCCGCAGGTGAGCGCCATGCGATCCGGATTGCCGGGGGCGAAGGCACGCTCTATGCGTTGGAGGAAAGCGGCGAGGAGAAAAAGCTTGCGACGGTATTTGAGGTCAGCGAAAGCGGCCGGCTCGGCGCGCGCTACAACAGCCTCATCTCCCTGCCGGACGGCGGCGCGGCGGGCTGCGGCTGGGTGCTCAGCGGCGATACGCGCAAGGGACTCATTTCCCGCTGGGATGCGGAGGGCGCGCTCGAGTTTGAAATGTGGCTGGAGATCGGGCAGCTCTACAGCATGGTGAAAACGGATTCGGGATTTGCCGCCAGCTGCTGGACCGGGGAGGAAAACGACGCTGCGGGGGAGAATCAATCCTGGGAGGTCGTGTATTTTGACGAGATGGGCAGCATCGTGCGGCGGGAAGCGCTCGAGCCGGGCGAGGCGCCGACCTCAAGCGCGTGCAATCTGGCGCTCCTGCCGGATGGGCGCATCGCAGCCGTGCAGAATTTCGAGACGGGGCGCGGGGGGATCGAGCGGGATATCCGGGTGACGATTCTGGAATGACGCGGAAAACACAGGAAAGTGGGGCGAGCGGATGTATGATGCGCTGATTGAAAGCTTTCATGATACGCGCATGCGGTTCAAAAACGATCCGCAGCTGGCGCAAAAGACCAGACAGATGAAGGAAAGAAGCCGTCTGTATCGGGGCGGGGTGGTTTCCCCGCAGCGGGCAATCAAGGGGGAAAGCCGCTGCGAGGTCGTCGAGGACACGACGTTCCGCTGCGCGCAGGGCCTCCTTGAAACGGGGAAGCGCGTGGCCGTGCTGAACTTTGCCAACCCGCATGAGCCGGGCGGAGGTGTGAAGCGCGGAGCGATGGCGCAGGAGGAATGTTTGTGCCGCAGCAGCAATCTGTTTCTGGCGCTGGATCAGTATCCCTTCGAGCGGGATTACTACAAATGGCACAGGCGCAATGGCGACGACATGTTCTCGGACAGGCTGATTTACTCGCCGGGGGTGACGGTTATCAAATCCGACGACGAGATTCCCGTGCTGCTGGATTCGCCCTTTGAGGTGGACGTGATCACCTGCGCCGCGCCGTATCTGCGCTTCGGGCAGGCGCTGGGGGATGTGCGGGCGCTGACCGATATCTACCGGCGCAGGATCCGGAACATCCTGGAAACGGCCATGTCCTACGGCGTGGATCGCCTGGTGCTCGGCGCATTCGGCTGCGGCGCGTTCCATAATGATCCTGCGCTCATGGCCGGAGCGTTTTACGATCTGCTGATCCGGGAGGGCTATGCCGCGCGGTTTGAGCGCGTGGTCTTCGCCATCAAGGCGGATGGAAAGGGTCGCGTCAATTACGAGACGTTCGCGCGGGCGTTTGATCGGCAATAAAAAAACGAAGGCCATCCGAAGTAGAATTCGGACAACCTTCATTTATTCGTAGCGGTTGGGGTTGTCGGTTTCACCGAGCAGATAATCGACGCTGACGTGATAAAAACGCGCAAGTTCAATAAGTACTTCTGCCGGAACAGAACGCTCTCCGGTTTCGTAGTTGGAATATCCAGCCTGCGTGATATGCAGATGTTTTGCCAGATCGACCTGCGTATAATCATGATCTTCACGCAGATCGCGGATACGCTTAAAGATCAAACCTTTTCCTCCTGATGAGAAAGTTTTTTATCAGTTTAAGAAATATGTGTTTGCCCCTTGATTTTTATAACGAAACGTTATATTCTGAAAGAAAAGGAGGATCAATATGGGATTTTTGGATGCATTATACCGCGGCGAGATTGATCTGCAGGAACAATTCAAGCCCCGTAAGAAAGAGACGATCGCGGCGCGGAAAAAGTATCTGCGTCTTCGCGAACAGGTGCTTCTTGAGCTGGACGAAGCAGCGCAGGCGCGCGTCGTGATGCTTCTGGAGGAATACAACGCAGTTTCTGCGATGGAAATGGAGGAGGCCTATATCGAAGGGATGCGCACGGGTGCGAAGATGATCAATGCGCTTCTTGGCGATGAGAAGGAGGCGCACTGACAAAGGCGCGTCCGCGTACGGCAAAACCCCACAAATTTGAGAAAAACCCTTTACAAATCGGGAAAAAGCGGGTATCATATTCGGGTATATTGCGAAACGCGAATGACGCAGGACGCTGCCGTATCCAAGCGCAAAGAGAGCCGGAGGCTGGTGGAATTCCGGACGGGAGGAGCGGCGAGAGATCACCTGCATAGCGGCCCTGCTGAATGAAGTAGGCGGGGACGGATTGCCCCGTTACGGCTTAATGAAGAGGGTACGGCGTGAATCTGAAACGATCGGCCTCGTGCGCAGAAGAATGTTTTGCGGACATGGTCGGGAGTGGAAGGCACACTGTGCCAATTTGGGTGGTACCGCGAGCAGCCTCGTCCCAATGGGATAAGGCTGCTTTTATATACTCAAAACTGGAGGGAATTACATGTATCAGAAGGTTTCGACCGACATGAACTTCGTTGCCCGCGAGGAAGAAATTGTCAAGTTCTGGCGGGACAACAACGTATTCCAGAAGAGCGTCGAGCTGCGCCGCGGCGCGCCGGCGTTTACGTTCTTCGACGGCCCGCCCACGGCGAACGGCAAGCCGCACATCGGCCATGTCGAGACCCGTGCGATCAAGGATCTGATCCCGCGCTACCGCACGATGAAGGGCTACGACGTGCTGCGCAAGGCCGGCTGGGATACCCATGGCCTGCCGGTTGAGCTGGAGGTCGAGAAGCTGCTGGGCCTGGACGGCAAGCCGCAGATCGAGAGCTACGGCATCGAGCCGTTTATCAAGGAATGTAAGAAGTCCGTCTGGAAGTACAAGACCGAATGGGAAGAGATGTCCGAGCGCGTCGGCTTCTGGGCGGATATGGAAGATCCGTACGTCACCTACGAGGACAACTACATCGAGTCCGAGTGGTGGTCCCTCAAGGAGATCCACAAGAAGGGCCTGCTGTACAAGGGCCACAAGATCGTGCCCTACTGCCCGCGCTGCGGCACCGCGCTGTCCTCCCATGAGGTCGCGCAGGGCTACAAGAACGTGAAGGAAACCTCCGCGTATGTCCGCTTTGCGGTCAAGGGCGAGGAGAACACCTACCTGCTCGCATGGACGACCACGCCGTGGACCCTGCCGTCCAACCTGGCGCTGTGCGTCAACCCGCACGACACCTACTGCAGGTTCATCGTCGACGGCCAGACCATCATCATGGCCAAGGCGCTCATCGAGGCGATCTATCCGGACAAGGAGATCGAGGTTCTGGCCGAGATGCCGGGCTGCGATCTGCGCGGCATGGAGTATGTGCCGCTGTTTGATTTTGCCGTCGGCAAGCTCAAGAAGAAGGCGTGGTTCGTCGTGTGCGACGAGTACGTCACCATGAGCGACGGTACCGGCATCGTCCATATCGCGCCGGCCTACGGCGAGGACGACTACCGCGTCTGCCGCGACAACGACGTGCCGTTCGTCAACTTCGTCGATGCGCAGGGCTGCATGACGGC
>JAFSCW010000026.1 GCA_017436605.1 Clostridia bacterium
ACTGCACATGAGCTTCCTGGATCCCGTGCTGCCCGGCAAGATGATCTACAACGGCCCTGCGGGCGCAACGGGCGTGGATAAGATTTCCACCTTCACCATGGGCTTTGTGCTGGTACTGTTTACCCTGTTTGTGGTGCTCAACCTGATCAACTCCCGCTCCGGCCGCGCCATCATGGCCATCCGCGATGCGCGCGTGGCGGCGGAAAGCGTGGGCCTCAACGTGCCCAAGTACAAGATGATGGCCTTCGTGGTCAGCGCCGCGCTGGCCGGTATGGCGGGCGCGCTGTACGGCCTGAACATCTCCTCCGTAACGGCGGCCAAGTTCAAGTTTGATACCTCCATTCTGGTGCTGGTGTTCGTGGTGCTGGGCGGTATCGGCAACATCCGCGGCAGCGTGATCGCCGCCACCCTGCTGACCGTGCTGCCCGAAGTGCTGCGCGCCTTCAGCGATTACCGCATGCTGGTCTATGCCATCGTGCTGATCGTGGTGATGCTGGCCAGCAACAGCCCGTTCCTTGCCACAAAGCTGGCAACGGTAAAGGCGCTGCTGAACCGTAAGAACAAGAAAAAGGAGGGGAATCCGGCATGACGCAGAAAAGACAGTCCGATACCAAAATGGTTCCGGTTCCCAGCCATTCCATCGTGCCTGAGCGCGATGTGGACAAGCGCCCGGTGCTGGAAACCCGTCATTTGGGCATTGAATTCGGCGGCCTCAAGGCTGTGGAAGACTTTAACCTGACCATCGGCGCGACCGAAATCGCCGGTCTGATCGGTCCTAACGGCGCGGGCAAGACCACGGTTTTCAACCTGCTGACCAAGGTGTATCAGCCGACTACCGGCACCGTGCTGATCAACGGCAAGGACACCTCCGGCATGAACACCGAGCAGGCCAACCGCATGGGCATCGCCCGTACCTTCCAGAATATCCGCCTGTTCTCCAACATGAGCGTGGAGGACAATGTCCGCATCGGTCTGCACAACCAGATCAAGTATGGCATGTTCTCCGGCATCCTGCGCGCGCCCGCCTTCTGGCAGGGCGAGAAGCGTCAGCATCAGAAGGCAATGGATCTGCTGTCCATCTTCCACATGGAGGACATGGCCAATGTCAAGGCTGGCAGCCTGCCCTACGGTGCCCAGCGCCGACTGGAGATCGTCCGCGCGCTGGCGACCAATCCGTCCCTGCTGCTGCTGGACGAGCCCGCCGCCGGCATGAATCCCCATGAGACCGAAGAGCTGATGCAGAACATCATTAAGATCCGCGACCAGTTCCAGATCGCCGTGATGCTCATCGAGCACGACATGAACCTGGTCATGGGCATCTGCGAGGGCATCTGCGTGCTGAACTACGGCCGCATCATTGCCAAGGGCACCGCCGAGGAGATTCAGAACAACCCGGTCGTCATCGAGGCGTATCTGGGCAAGCAGAAGGAGGGCTAAGCGATGAGCCTGCTGAAAGTTGAGGATCTGCACGTTTACTACGGCAGCATCCATGCCATCAAGGGCGTTTCCTTCGAGGTCAACGAGGGCGAGATCGTCACCCTCATCGGCGCGAACGGCGCCGGCAAGTCGACCACGCTCAACACCGTCGCCGGTCTCCTCAAGCCGCGCAGCGGCCATGTCACCTTCGAGGACAAGCTGATCTCCGGCATGTCCGCCAGCAAGATCGTTCCGCAGGGTCTGGCGCTCTGCCCGGAAGGCCGCCGCGTCTTCCAGCAGATGACCGTCCGCGAGAACCTCGAAATGGGCGGCTACACCCGTCCTGCCGGCGAGATTTCCGCCTCCCTTGACGACGTATTCGAGCGCTTCCCGCGCCTGAAGGAACGCCACAAGCAGGTCGCCGGCACGCTCTCCGGCGGTGAGCAGCAGATGCTGGCCATGGGCCGCGCGCTCATGAGCAAGCCGCGCCTGCTGATGCTCGACGAACCGTCGATGGGTCTGGCGCCGATTCTGGTCGAGCAGATCTTCGACATCATCTGCGAGCTCAACCGCTCCGGCACCACCATCCTGCTCGTCGAGCAGAATGCGCAGATGGCGCTGTCCATCGCGCATCGCGCCTATGTCCTTGAGACGGGCAACATCGTCAAGGACGGCAACGCGCAGGATCTCATGCACGACGACGACGTGCGCAAGGCCTATCTCGGCTGATTTGATGCCGCTCTCCTTCGGGGGAGCGGTTTTTTTGATCATCAAAAAGCCGCTCCCGGTCCATGCCCGGAAGCGGCTTTTGATGATACGGTTTACTCGGCTTCGACGATCTCGGCCTCGGCAGCGTTCTTCTTGACGCTCTCGATGCCGTTCATACAGGCGGCCTTAGTGGTATAGCCCTCGCTTGCAGCGATCTTCTGGCCGTTGGTGGCCTTCAGGCGGAAGCGGTATTCGCCGGCCTTGTCGGCATATACCTCAAACTTCGGATGCTTCTCGGTCTTGAAGCCTTCCTCGGTCTGATCCTCAACCGCAGCGACAGGCGCATTCTTCATGACGCTCTTGATGCCAGCCTTGCAGGAAGCCTTCGACTTGTACACTTCGCTGGTCGCGATCACCTCGCCATTGCCGGCCTTCAGGTCGAACTTGATGCCGGACGGCACGGTCTTCATCACAAACTTGCCCATTGCAATCGCTCCTTTTCTTTCGTGCGCCGCATGGTCTGCGCCGCTTTTGTCATTTCTTTCGATTCCGGATGAATCCATTTTCAGGAATCATCTGTTTTTATCAGTATAACATCAATCCTTCTGGCCTGCAACAGCTTTTTGCAGCACGGGCGCAAGCATGCCCTCGGGATCCTGACTGACGCCATCTCTGGAAAGCTCCATGTGCAGATGCGTTCCCAGTTCGCTTTCGCAGGGAATCTCCGTCATGAGCACGCCAAGCTGCTGCGCGCGGGTAACGTTCTGCCCGGGCGCAACAGCCGCGCTTTCCAGCCCCGCATACACCGCCAGTCTTCCGTCCATCTGCCGGATTTCCACCCGCACACCCCACAGATCATCCAAAACAACGCGCTCCACGACGCCGTCCGCAGCGCATTTTACGCCTTCCCCCGCCTCGCCAGCAAGATCGAGCCCCAGATGAACCTGCACGCAGGAAAGCGCTTCCCAGAGAACCGGCAGCGCTGGATCCCACCCGCGGACCACTGCGCCGCCGACCGGCCGCACGACGCTCCCCTGCGCGGAAAGCGGCGCATAATGTACCTCAAGCGGCGCAATCGTCGGCATGGGCGTGGCCTTTTCCGGCACAGGGCTGCTCACGGTTTCCGGCGCCCCTGCGGCTGCCTGTATGCCCTCCAGCGCCGCCTGCTGCCGCTCCTGCAGCTCGCCGGTATACAGCGCGCTGGCTGCGACCACCGCAATCACCGCGCCAAGCGTTACCAGATACGCATATTCCATCATCCATTCCTTCGCCCGCGCTCTGAAGCCGCCCATGTTCCCGCCCCCTTTGCATACAGGATGAACAGGATTTCCCAAGGCTATGCGCTCTCCTGCGGGATTTCTTCTTCGGAGCCGTTCTCCGAGCCGTCCAATGCAGCCAAGAGGCGGCGCTTTCCGCCGAGATCGTGCTTGCGCGGCGAATTTCCATGTGTTAGAATGTAAACAGATCCCTCAATAAATTCTATCAAATTCTATCCGCGGAGGAGAGCAGATGCAGAAAACCATAGTTGTCAATCAGAATAAATACACCGTTGTGCGCCTGCTGGGGCATGGAAAAGGCGGTTATTCCTATCTGGTTGAAAATGACGGCATGCAGTATGTCCTGAAACAGATTCATCATGAGCCCTGCGATTATTATTCCTTCGGCAATAAAATTGAAGCGGAAATCCGCGATTACAGCACGCTGGCAAAGACGGGCATACGCATGCCGGCCATGCTGGAAGTTGACACGGCAAACGAGCGCATCGTCAAGGCATACATCGACGGACCGACCATCTATGATCTGGTCAAAAACGGCGCCATGGACGATGCCTATATCAATCAGGTGCGGGAAATGGCCGCGATCGTATCCTCCGCCGGATTGAATATCGATTATTTCCCGACAAATTTTGTCGTTCAGGGCGGCGTCATTTATTACATTGACTACGAGTGCAATCCGTATATGGACGAATGGAACTTCGAGAACTGGGGCATCCGCTACTGGTCCATGACGCAGGAATTCATCGACTACATGGAAAAGCACTGATCCGGCTTCGCATCCGTCCGCAGTCCGGCGCCGCCGGCCCTTCACAAGCCCGTGCAGAAAAAAGGTCTCCCTCCCCCGCTGATCCGGAGGAGAGAGACCGGAATATTCTCAGCCTGGCCGCCTCATGCCGCCCGGCTTTTTCTTTTGCCAATATCCGCCAAATCCGCGCTTTACGGCTTGATGATCAGGTTCTTGCCGTCGGATACCAGCGTCATCACGCCGTGCTCCCCGGCAGTATACACCTGCGCGCCCGCCTTCTGCAGGCGAACCTTCACGCTGTTGGCCGGCTCCCTGCCCGTCATCAGCGCGATGGACGGCGCGGCCGCCGACACGATGGCGGAGCCGGTCGCGCTTTCGCTGCCGCCGCGGGCGCAGATCAGCGCATCGCAGGCAAGCCTTGCACCGCTGCCGATCAGCTCGCGCTCTCCCGCCTCCGTAATCTGTCCCATGATCAGCACGCCCGTGCCGCCGTAATCCACGCGCACGGACAGGCCGTCGTCCCGCTCGTCGGTGTGGGGTTTGTAGGTCGGGCCGATGATCGTCACCGTCGCCCTGCCCAGCGAAAACGTCAGGCCTTGCTGCGCCGCGAGAATCTGCGTGCCTTCGCTGCGCTGCGCCTGCCCGATCAGGCGGTTATAGGCCGTTCCCTTGGTCTGGCTGTCCTGCACGAGCAGATACTGCGGCGGCATCAGCGTCACGGCCAGCGCAAGCGCGCCGATCTGCTCCGCATCCGAGCACGGCGCAATCACGGCGTTCAGGTGCTTCACGCCGCACAGAATCAGCTGGGAAAGCAGACCTGCGCCCATGCCGCTGCCGCCGCCCACGAGCATCGTATATCCATCACAGCACACCAAAACGGCTTCGCCATCCCCGGCGCGCAGGGTCTTGACCGTCAGTCCCTCGCGGCTGACGCCGTAGGGCCATGCGGGGATCTCAATCCCCTGCGCCATCTGCCTTGCGTCCTCCAGGCCGCCCGAAATCCCCTGCGTCACGCCGGAAAAATCCGGCAGATCCGAAGCGGATAATCCGCCAACGGAAAAATCCTCAAGCCTTTCCAGCGTCAGGCTGGGCGCGCCGGTGACGGGATCGCTTTTCACAAAGCCCAGCACATGCGCGCCGACAAACAGCAGCGCCGCCAGCCCCAGCATCAGCACGATTCTCGTCAGGCAGCCGCCCAAGCAGCCGCGTCTGCGCTTTTTCACATGCGAATGCTCACGCGCCATCGCTTACAGCGCCTCCAGCTCGGCGCAAAGCGCACGAACGTCCTCTTCTTTCGTCGCCCAGCTGGTCACAAAGCGGACCGCAACGCGCTCATCGTCCACGTCGCCCCAATGCTCAAACTCGACCTTTTCGGCAAGCGCCTTCTCCTGCTCGCGCGTGATGACCGGAAAAACCTGATTGGTCGTCGTTTTGATGAACTGCGCGATGCCGGCGCGCTCCATGCCCTCGCGGATGATGTCCGCCATGGCGTTGGCATGGCGCGCCCAGGCGAAGTAATCGTCGTTTTCCAGCGCGGCCAGGAACATCACGCCGCACAGACGGCCCTTGGCGATCATGCCGCCGCGGTTCTTGATCATAAAGCGGAAATTCTTCTGCAGCGCCGGATTGACAATCACCAGCGCCTCACCGAAGTACAGGCCGTTCTTCGTGCCGCCGATATAGAACGCATCCGTCAGCGCCGCCATGTCCTGCAGCGTCGCCGTCGCCTCGCTCGCCGTCAGCGCGCTGCCCAGGCGCGCGCCGTCGGCAAAGAGGATCAGATCCAGCTCATCGCACACCGCACGCAGCGCGCGCAGCTCCTCCAGCGAATACACCGTGCCGATTTCCGTCGGCTGGCTGATGTAGACCACGCGCGGATGCACCATGTGCTCGTCCGTATGCGCATTCACCACCGCGCGCACGCCCTCGGGCAGAACCTTGCCGTCCTTCGAGGCGGCGATGCAAACCTTGTGTCCGCTGCCCTCGATCGTGCCGGTCTCGTGCACGTTGATATGGCCCGTCTCCGCGGCGATCGCGGCCTCATACGGACGCATGAAGGAGGACAGCGCGATCATGTTGGCGGACGTTCCGCCGACCATCATATGCACGTCCGCCTCCGGCTTGCCGCATTTCTCGCGGATCAGCTCCGCCGCGCGCAGGCTGTATGCGTCCAGTCCGTAGCCGCAGGTATGCTCCATGTTGGTTTCCGTAAGCTTCCTGAGCACGATCGGATGCGCGCCCTCGCCATAGTCGTTCCTGAAAAAGAGTTTGTTCATCACAATGTCCTCCCATGCTTTCTTGTCTTATTTGATCGAACCGATGATCAGGGTCTCGTCGATGGTAATCTGCTCAACGCCGCTAAGGTCGAGCTTTTCAATGTCGATTCCTGCCAGCATCGGCGTCATCCGCGCCAGATGCGCGACCGTTTCCGGCGCCACGCCGAGCGTGTAGGTAATCGTCTCGCTGGCGACGACGTTCATTCTTTCGCGCGCATAGCACTCCACATCGCCGCCGTCGTATTCCTTCCTGCGCAGGAAGCCGCCCGCCGCCGCGCGCAGCTCGCGCAGGTATCCGCTTCTGGGCGCGAGCTTGAAAAGCAGGCCCTGCGGCTTTAAAATCCGCTTGAACTGTGCATAATCCGCAGGCGTGAAGATATCCAGCACAGCATCCGCACAGCCGTCGGCAAGCGGGATGCGCTTGAGATCCGCCGCAAAAAACAGCGCCTCCCTCTGCCCCCGCGCGGCGAGGCGCACGGCGTCCTTGGACAGGTCGAATCCCACGCGCGTCATCGCCCTGTCCGGACAGACGGATTTGATATAGTATCCTTCGCCGCAGCCGGCGTCCACGATCACAGGATGCTCTTCGGGAACATGCCGCGCCAGCGCCTGACTCAGCCTTTCGATCACGGGCGCATACACCCCTGCGCGGAAGACCTCCGCCCGGCTTTCAAAGAGCTCTTTTTTGTAGAACATCTCCTTCTGTCCGGGCACAAAATTGATATGCCCCTGCCGCGCGATATCATAGCAGTGGCGATTACAGCAGACGAGACTGTTTTCCCGCCGCGAAAATGCGCCGCCGCACAGCGGACAGCGCAGAATACCGATCATGCTCTGATCCATGCTCGTCTCCCAAACGTGCTCAGAAGTAATCCGAAAAGTACGGCTGCTCAATGGGGATGATGTCCTCGAGAATACGCACGGCCTTGTCGCCCGCGTTGAGGCGCTCCACGCGCTTGAGGTATGTCGGGCGCTTGTAGCCGTAGAACATCGCCGTCAGCGTCTGAATATCGCAGCGCACGAGTTCGCCCTTCGTCCCGCCGCGCTCGAGGATGGTGTTGCCTTCCTTGTCCCAGCTGAGCGAGAAATCTCCGCAGTTACATTCCATAACCGGATCGTCGATCACAAAATGCAGGTCGTCGTAGATCGAGATGATGTCAAACGGATAGCGCCTGATGAATTCCTCAAAGTCCACGATGCGCGCCATGATATACGGCTCAATCTCCTCCTGAATCTCGCTGTCCTCGAGCAGGAAGGCCATTGGCTCGTTGGTGTAGTTTGTGCCGACAACCTTCTCGATCATCGAATAATGCGCGGAAATATAGTTCCAAAGGCCGTGGCGCGCCTCCTGGTTGATCGTGACAAGCTCCTTGATGCGGAAGACGTCGTTGGCGATGTAATACACCACATAGCCCTTGGGTTCCTCGTTCGCGTCGTAATAGACGGCGACGAGCACGTCGTCCGCCTCCCAGCGCCAGTATTCCTCCCATTCCAGATCATTGCGCAGCAGCGCGCCATGGCGCATCCTGGTAAACGCATTGTGCACGATGCGCAGATCCTCGTTGTCGATCGTCACGCGCTCGACCATACCGGAAACCTTGCGCCTTTTGGGCAGCTGCGTATCCTTAATCGTATAGGTCATCTTGTCCGAGACGATCTCCCAGCCCTTTTTGCGGTAGAAGGGGATCATGTATGGGACGAGCATCGAGACGCTCTGGCGCTTTTCGCGCATGCTGGAAAGCGCCTGCTTGACGAGGCTGCTCATCAATCCCCTGCCGGCGTATTCCGGATAGGTCGCCACGCCCGTCACGCCGCCCATGCGGTACATCTGGCCGAAGAGGTTGACCTTCATGGGATAGATGCTGATCTGTGAAGCGAGCTTTTCTCCATCGAAATAGCCGAACGATTCCGTCTTTTTGAGCACAGGCTTCTTCGAGCGCTCCATCTCCTTCTGATTCCAGCCCAGCGAGGCCAGCTCGCTGTCCGTGACTTGGAAGGCATAGCGCAAAAGCGCATTGTACTGCGCGGTATCGTCCGTGGTCAGCGGCCGCATATGCAGCCGGTTTTCCAGCTTTTCTCTCATAAAATCCCTTCTTATCCAGCTTCCCTTTTGCGGGATCGAATCTCATAACGATTCCGATATTATACCACAGAACCGCACACGCGCACAAGGTACGCGCGGGATTTGACCGCCCCGGAGCGCAGCAAAGCCCGCCCCTTCCGGAGCGGGCCCGCGTCATGATTCCATCATATGCACATAGCTGTTTTCCAGCGTCATCACGCAGTAATGATCCGGATATTCCGCCGCAACGCCCCGGCTGATCCGCTCACGGATTTCTCCGTTTCCGGTCTTCAGGCCAAAGGGCACCACGCAGTCAAACACCACGTTCACATGCGTCAGCCCCGGCACGATGCGCAGATCATGGATCGTCATCCGCGGGTCAATCTGTGCGGCCAGCGCCGCGGTCAGTTCCCTCAGTTCGGCGACATGCGGATCATCCGTGACCACAGGATCATAATGGATCACCAGATGCAGTCCCTCGTCCCGCAGAAACTCCCGCTCGATGTTGTCGATCAGGTCGTGGCTTTCCAGCACGTCCGCCTGCGCGTCCATCTCCAGATGCACGCTGGCATACTGCCTGCCCGGGCCGTAATCATGGACCATCAGATCATGGATGCCCAGCACGCCGGGATAACCCATCAGCCTCTGCCGGATTGCCGCGATGCGTTCTTTCGAGGGAATCGAGCCGAGCATCGGGCTGATCGTATCACGGATCAGCCGGGCGCCGCTGACCAGAATAAACGCCGCGACAGCAGCGCCCATCAGGCCGTCCAGCGCAAGCCCTGTCACATGGCCCAAAGCCATCGAGCAGAGCACCGCGCCCGTCGTGATCGCGTCGTTCCGGCTGTCGTCCGCCGTCGCCATCAGCGTCATCGAGTGAATCTTCCTACCGACGGCGCGGTTAAAGTGCGTCTGCCAGAGCTTCACGGCGATCGCCAGCGCCAGCGTCCCCGCCGTCCAGCCGGAGAAAAGCACCGGCGTGGGCGAAAGGATTTTTTCAACGCTGCTCTTCATCAGTTCCACGCCGATGACCATGATCATCACCGCAACAATCAAACCCGAAAGATATTCGTATCGTCCATGTCCGTAGGGATGCTCCTCGTCGGCAGGCTTATCCGCAAGCTTGAAGCCCAGCAGGCTGATCACGCTCGAGGACGCATCCGAAAGGTTGTTGGCCGCGTCCGCCGTAATGGCAACCGAGCCGGAAACCGCGCCGGCCGCCAGCTTGAGCGCAAACAGCAGCGCATTGGACATAACGCCCAGCATGCTCGCCGCGCTTCCATACGCGCTGCGTTCCCGCTCCGCAGAGAGCCTTCTCTTTCCGATGATTCGTTCCAGTATGGTAAGCATCCGCCGCCCCTCTTTCAAAACAGCCTCCGCCGCGCTGTCAGACGCGGCAAACCATGCGTAAATCAAAAATCGGCCGCGCCTTCGCGCAAGCCAATATAAGATATATTCTGCGCCGACCGCAAAATTCCTTTTATTTCCTTTCCCTGCGGCCGCATACTGCGCAGCCGGACCGGCCATCCTGATTGCCGAGGAGCTGCGGCCAGGACGCCGCAGACCGGTCGTTCCCCTTTCCGCCGGAATCGCCATCGTCATGATCGCGCATCCGTCCGGGAAGCGCGGCCCGGATGCGATGAAGCGCACAGGCTTATTTCCGCCTCCTCGCAGCAGGGCATGCGGACGGACGCTGCCCTGCGTTTTTTCTTTCCGATCGCGTTTTGCTCCGATTTTTGTTGCTCTTTGCCCTTAACAAATTCCGTATTCGTGCTATAATGGGGACGATTACAGCCGCGCCCGATACGCGCAGGAGGAAAGACATGTTCAAGACGCATGCACATCGCACCATGGATATGACCGAGGGACCGCTCGCCGCGAAGGTTCTCTTTTTCGCCCTGCCGATCATGCTCTCCGGTATCCTGCAGCTGGTCTTCAACGCAGCGGATACCATCGTTGTCGGCCGCTTCGCCGGCAATCAGGCGCTGGCCGCCGTCGGTTCTGTCGGCTCGCTCAATAACCTGATCATCAGCCTGTTCATCGGCCTTTCCGTCGGCGCGAATGTGGTGGTCGCCCGCTATACCGGCTCGCGCAATCACCGCGCCGTTTCCGATACCGTGCATACCGCCGTTCTCCTTTCCGTGATCGGCGGCGTATTCCTGTCCCTGGTCGGCGTCTTTCTCGCCCATCCGCTTCTGCTGCTCATGGGTTCGCCGGAGGATGTCATTGATCTGGCCGTGCTCTATGTGCGCATCCTCTTTATCGGCATGCCCGTGCAGATGCTCTATAACTTCTGCGCCGCGATTCTGCGCGCCATCGGCGATACCAAACGCCCGCTGTATTTCCTGACAGTCGCCGGCGTGATCAACGTCCTGCTCAACCTGCTCTTCGTCGTCGCGTTCCATATGAGCGTGGCAGGCGTCGCGCTCGCAACGATCATCTCTCAGGCGGTTTCCGCCTGGCTGGTGCTCCATTCGCTCATGATCATGGAGGGGCCGACCCATCTGAGCCTCCGCAGGCTTCGCCTCCACCCGAAGTATCTGAAAGAGATCGTGCGCATCGGCCTGCCGGCCGGCATCCAGTCGTCCTTCTTCTCCCTGTCCAACGTCGTCATCCAGTCCTCGGTCAATTCCTTCGGCTCCATCGTCATCGCCGGCAATTCCGCCGCGGCGAACGTCGGCAACTTTATCTATCAGGCCATGAACACCTTCCATCAGGCCATCATCTGCTTTGCCGGCCAGAACATCGGCGCGCGCAAGCCCCGGCGCATCATCACCTCCATCAAGGTCTGCATGCTCTGGGCGGTGGTCTTCGGCCTGCTGCTGGGCGTGCTCTCCTGCGTATTCGGCGAGCACCTGCTCGCCCTGTATTCCTCCGATCCCGCTGTCATTGCGGCCGGTCTGGAGCGCATGTACATCGTATGCGCGCCGTATTTCCTTTGCGGCATGATGGACGTCATGACCGGCGCGCTTCGGGGAATCGGCTATTCGGTCCTTCCGATGGTCGTTTCCCTCCTTGGCGCCTGCGTCTTCCGTATTCTCTGGGTCGCAACGATTTTCGCCGCCGTTCCGACCATGCAGTGCCTGATGATCTCCTACCCGGTTTCCTGGCTGATGACGTTCCTCGTCCTTGTCGCCTTCTTCCGGCTGATCTGGAAGCGCCGCTTCCTGCTGGAATTCACCCCGGAAGAGCTGCAGCGCACCTGATTCCCGCCCGATCAAGCCAACAAAAAAGACCGCAGTCCTGCGGTCTTTTGCTTTATCCTGATGATCCGGCGCCCATTACTTGAGCAGCGCTTCGCGGATACGGGAAATCCTGGGAACAAGATACTGCGTATCGAAATTATAGCGGCCGGCAGCCTCCGCGCAGGCAAGACCATGCGCATAGGTGACCACAGCGGCGGCAATCACGCCCGCCCGATCAATCGGCAGGTTGGCGGCGGCAGCCTCCAGCTGAATCAGTTCGTTGCGCTCGTCGTCCTCCAGAACCGGATAATCCGTCTCGTGGCCCGGGCGCATGAACAGATACGCAAAGAGCTTGGGCTGCTCGGCGGCGAAGCGGACATAGGCAACGCAGATGTTGACCAGCGGCTCGCCGTTTTTGTCATAAGCATGGATCGCTGCCTCGAAGGTCTCCTTGGCCTTCTGCTCCAGCGCACCCTTCAGGTCGTCCATGCCCACAAAATAGCTGAAGATCGGCTGGGTGGAGCAATTCAGCGCCTTGGCTACGGAGCGCGCGTTCACGGCCTCCATACCATCCCGGCAGAACATGGCAAACGATCTCTCCAGAATCATTTCCCTCGTAATTCTCTGTTTAGGCGGCATATTCCCACTTCCTATTCCTAAAATGTAATGATCCAAATGGCGTTTACAGAGTATGAATCCGTATCAATATGCGTTCATGATAACACATTCTGTTCGCTCCGTCAACACGCCCAAACGCGGAGAAAACGCCCGTCCTATGATCGTTTCCAATTGTTTGTACACGTTTTTTTGTGTACAAAACCAAATATATACTATCTTTTCTTCCTTTTTCCAGAGCGTATTCGAGCGTTATATATTTACATTTTTTTAGAAAAAAATATTTTCTGCGTTCTTCTATTCCGCCTTCAGCATCGGCGTCCGTCCCCTTCCGCGCCCGCTGTTTCCCCCCATGCCTTGCGCAGGCCGTGTTTCCATGATACAATACAATCAGCAATCGACCGAGGTGAATCGTCAATGAAAAAGTTTATCACACTATTTGTGTGTATCCTCTTACTTTCCCTCTCTGCATCTGCCGAAACGCTCTCCCTGGAGGAAATGCTCGGCGCGCAGGAAGCCTCCATGATCGGCGACGAGCCCATCATGACCGAAGCTCCCGCTTCCGCCGCGCGGGAGGATCTGATCAGCCGGATCCTCGGAACCGCTAAAACCCTTTATGACAATGCCGGCGGCAAAGCCAAGCGCGCCCAGTATTCCGGGGACATCTACGTCTGCAAGAACTTTACCGTCCATCTCTTCCGCGAGAACTGCGACGACTTCCGCATCGCAGCGTATCCCGACGTGCCGCTGGTCATCCCCAATAACCAGAAGAAAGCCGACTGCGCGCCCTATGTCTACGGCGTGGAATGGCAGGACGTTTCCGCTGCCGAGGGCAATCCTTTCTACGCCGCCGCGTCGTTCCGCTACGACGCAAACCTGAGCAAGGAAGAAAACCGGGAAAAGGCGCGCGAATTCCTCCGGCAGGTCAAGCGCGGCGACTATTTCCAGATGGCGGCAAACTACTATTACGGCGTCGGCGCGCACAGCATGGTCTTCATCGCCGACTACGATCCTCAAACCGATTCGGTGCACTGGACGGATTCCAACATGAAGGGCAAGTCCATCGGCGGCGAGCGCTATGCTTACGTCCAGTATGACGCCGTTAAGGAAATCGACTGGTTTGTCGACGCCTTCTGCCGCAGCAAATACGGCGCAACGCTCTATCGCCTGCGCGATGACATCATCTACGCGCCGTGAAGAATACAGATCGACGCCCGATACGCGAGCGCAAAACAAACGGAGCCTGTCCGGCTCCGTTTGTGTTATTCTGTTGTTTTTCTTTCATCGCATTGTCCGCCGGTTATTTTCCAGCCGCAGCCTCATACGCCTGCTGATAGAAATACTCCTGCGTGTTGAGTGGCGTCTCCTCACCCGGCTCGCGGCGCACATAGGCGCCCTCCGGGCCCATTTCTCTCGCCTGCACATTGTCTCGCAGCATCGCGTCAAACATCGCAAGCAGACGCGCGCGGATCGCAGGATCGAGAATCGGCGCGGCGACTTCCACGCGGCGAACAGTATTGCGCGTCATGAAGTCCGCCGATGCGATGTATACTTTCGCGCGTTCCCCGCTGCCGAAGATATAGATGCGGGAATGTTCCAGGAAACGGCCGACGATGCTGATCACGCGGATATTCTCCGTCTTGCCGGGGACGCCCGGGATCAGGCAGCAGATACCGCGCACGATCAGGTCGATCTTCACGCCCTCGCAGGAGGCCTGCACCAGTCGGTCGATGATCTTCTTGTCCGTGAGCGAATTGATCTTGACGCCGATGTAGGCGTCAAGTCCCTGACGCGCGCGCGCAATCTCTTCGTCGATCATCGCCAGTACCTTGTCCTGCAGGCAGTGCGGCGCAATCAGCAGCGTATCCGCCTCGCGGACGGTTTCGCCCATCGAAAGCGCGCGGAACACCTCTGCCGCTTCCCTGCCGATATCCTGATTGGCCGTCATGATCGACAGGTCAGTATAGAGCCTTGCCGTCTTTTCGTTATAGTTGCCCGTACCGACCTGCGTATAATAGACCGCATGCCCATCTTCGATGCGCGTGATCAGACACAGCTTGGAATGTACCTTATATCCGTCCAGTCCATAGATTACGCTGCATCCGGCCTCCTCCAGCCGGCGGGACCATTCGATGTTGTTTTCCTCGTCAAAGCGCGCCTTGAGTTCGACAAGCACCAGCACATCCTTGCCGTTTTCCGCCGCTTCGATAAGCGCCTCGACGACCTTGCTCTGTTTGGCAACGCGGTACAGCGTCATCTTGATGGACGCGACATGCTCGTCGTTGGCCGCCTCGTGCAGCATGCTGATCATGGGACGCATGCTCTCGTAGGGATAGGACAGCAGCTTGTCCCCTTCGCGGATCTGCTCGAGCATCGAGCGGCTGCTGTCGATCGCCGCGCTGCGCTGCGGAATACGGCGTTCGTAGAACAGTTCCGTCTTCTGGCGCAGGATATCCTGGATCTGATACAGGAACGAAAGATCCAAAGGCGTGTTGTTCTTGAACACATGCTCCTTGCGGACGTCCATGTATTTGCACAGCGTCCTTACGATATCGCCTTCCAGCTCGCGGCTGAGTTCCAGACGCACGGGAGCAAGCCTTCTTCTGCGCTTAATCAGCTCCACCATGAACTCGCGGTAATCGATGTCGTCCTCATACAGCGCATCGGCGTCGATATCGGCGTTGCGCGTGACGCGGATGAGGCTCTTCTCCCTAACGGTATAGCCCGCGAAAACCTTGGGCATGAAATGCAGAATCAGCTCTTCAGCGAGCATGTAGGTCTTTTCCTCGGCGGAAACCTCGATCAGCCGCGGGAACACGCCGGAGCTGCAGGGGATGATGCCGAGCTTGCGCTTGCCGTTTTTGCGTTCAAGCACGACCGCCGCATAAATGTCCTTGTTGCGCAGGAACGGGAACGGCTGACGGCGTCCGACGATGATCGGGGAAATCAACGGCGCGATTTCGCAGTCGAAATACCGCTCCAGCTTTTCGCTTTCCTTCCGGCCAATCTTCCTGAAATCAACCAGCCTGACGCCAGATTCTTCGATGCGGCCCAGCAGCTTCGCATAGATAAAGTCCTTCCGCTGATTCAGCGTGCGGATCGTACGCAGCACTTCGCCGAGCTGCTCCGATGCGGTCATGTTCGTCTTATTCTCGCGCATGGCAGGAGAGACTTCCTCCTGATCCACCAGCGAGCCCACGCGCACCATGAAGAATTCATCGAGATTGCTCTGATAAATCGAAGCAAAGCTCAGCCGCTCGCAAAGCGGCGTCAGGTCGCTCTCCGCTTCCTCCAGAACGCGTTCGTTGAATTTGAGCCAGGAAAGCTCACGGTTCATGTAAATCGAATCGGACATGCACAGCATTCCTTTCTGTATCGTCAGCCCGAAATCCGGCTGTATATGCATACGGTTTTATTATAACGAATCCCCGCCAAAAAATCCATCAAAAAATCCCCGCAGGCAAAAACCTGCGGGGATTTTCAACAACAGCGTCACTTGGCATGCTTCTCGATGATATCGAGCACCGCATCGGCGACATACTTCGCATTGTCCGCGCCCAGGGTCGAATACATCGGCAGGGAAATTTCGCTCTCGGAGAACGCATAGGCCTTCGGGAAGTCTTCCGGCTGATAGCCAAAGCGCTTGGCATATGCGCTCATCGTATGCAGCGCAATGAAATGAACGCTCACGCCGATATTGCGCGCCTTGAGCTCCTCGATAAACTGATCGCGGGAAATACTCAGCCTCTCCGGCACGATGCGCAGGATATACAGATGGCGGCTGTGATGGACATTGTCCGGGGTCTTCTGCAGTCTCAGCTGCGGAACATCCTTAAACGCTTCCTCGTAAACGGCGACAGCCTCCATACGGCGGCGCTGCATATCGTCCATACGCCTGAGCTGCACGTCCGCAAGGCTCGCCTGAATGTCAAACATATTGTACTTATAGCCCGGCTCTTCGATATCATAGCGCCAGGAGCCGCCCTTGCCGTAGCGATTCCAGGAGCCGGCGCTCATGCCGTGCGTGGAGAGCACGCGTGCTTTCTTGGCGATCTCTTCATCGTCGGTCACCAGTGCGCCGCCTTCGCCGCAGGCGAGATTCTTGGTCGCATAGAAGGAATAGGATACCGCGCCCTTGGGACGATGACCGATCAGGCTGCCGTTATAGCGCGTTTCAACCGCATGGGCGGCATCCTCGGAAAGGAACAGACCGTGTTCATCACAGATCTTTCCGATTGCGTCCAGATCCGCCGCAAGGCCGGAATAATGCACCGGAACAATCGCGCGGGTCTTCTTCGTAATCTTCTTTTCGATTTCCTTCGGATCGATCAAACCGGTATCCGGATCAATATCGGCAAAAACCGGCGTCGCGCCGACATGCAGGATCGTATTCGCGCTCGAAGCAAACGTCAGCGGCGTCGTGATGACCTCGTCCCCCGGGCCAATCCCCTGCGTCAGCAGCGCCAGATGCAGCGCAGCCGTACAGGAATTGACGCCCACGCAGTACTTGGCGCCGACATATTCCGCAAACGTCTTTTCAAATTCAATGGTGCGCGGTCCCTTGGCCCACCAGCCAGATCGGACCGTATCGCTGACAGCCTGTACCTCTGCATCGGAAATATCCGGCACACAGAACTGCATCCAATCGTCTCTGACTTTGAATTCACTCATACAAAACCCTCCATCCGCGGCGCGGATATTCTCACAGAATAAATCAACATTATTTTATCACAGAAAGCCCACTTCTTCAAGCACCGCCACAGTCCGTCTATGCTACATTACAATTGAAATCGACGTTTTATCAAAATTATCAATTGTTATAACTCCTCTTTTTCGTCAATTTCACACGATTCATGAACAAAAATTCACAAAAACGGAAAACTGACAGTTGACAATTCCTGTGCCTTTGCGCTATAATTCTCTCAATCGAACACCTCAAACCGCTTGAAGGAAGAGAAGTAGATTTCCCCTTTCCGTTTCAGAGAGCCGCCGATGCTGGGAGTGCGGTACGGAAGAGATTTCGAAATGGGCTTCCCGAGGGCCCTGTCAACGGCGCTACCGCTTATTAGGCAGGGACGGGACGCAGACCCGTTATCAGGCTGCACCGTATGTTGGTACGGGGTAAAGCGGGCCGAAAGGCCAAACTGAGTGGCACCACGGAAAAGCTGTTTTCCGCCTCATGTTCCGTAAGGAATATGGGGCGTTTTTCTTTTCTCTGGTCTCGGCGCTTCATCCTCGGCTATTCCACTCCATCCATCATCAAACAGGAGGAACACATCTATGAAGCGCATTCTTTCCATCGCTCTCGCCGCCGCCATGATCTTCGCCGCCGCAGCCGCCTATGCCCAAAGCTACACCATCGGCGTGGGCCAGTTCGCCCAGCACGGTTCTCTGGACAACTGCTATCAGGGCTTCATGCTCGGCCTTGCCGAGGCCGGTCTTGTCGAAGGCGAAAACCTCAAGGTCGATCTGCAGAACGCGCAGGCCGACATGGGCATCGCCCAGCAGATCGCCGCGCAGTTTGCCTCCGGTAAGGTCGATATGATGGTCGGCATCGCTACCCCGATGGCGCAGGCCTGCTACAACGCCGCCTCCGGCAGGATCCCCACGGTCTTCACCGCCGTCACCGATCCCGTCGCCGCAGGCTTTGCCGACAGCACCGGCGCTGCAGCGGGCGAGGTGACCGGCACCTCCGATGCGCTTCCGATCAAGGCGCAGCTTCAGACCATCCGCGCCATGCTGCCCGACGCGAAGAAGATCGGCATCCTCTACACCACCAGCGAGGTCAATTCCCTCTCCGCGATCGAAGATTACAAGGCGCTTGCGCCTGAATTCGGCTTCGAAATCGTCGAATCCGGCATCTCCACCATCGCCGATATCCCGCTCGCGCTGGACGCGCTGCTGGGCAAGGTCGACTGCCTGACGAACCTGACCGACAACACCGTCGTTTCCGCGCTCGCGCTCGTGCTGGACAAGGCCAACGCCGCCAGAAAGCCCGTCTTCGGTTCCGAAATCGAGCAGGTCAAGCTCGGCTGCGTCGCCGCCGAAGGTCTGGATTACATCGCGCTGGGCCGCCAGACCGGCCTGATGGCCGCCAGGGTCCTCAAGGGCGAAGCCAAGGCAAGCGAAATCCCCTACGAGATCATCACCGAGCCGAACCTCTACGTCAACAGCCGTGTACTCAAGCAGTTCGGAATCGAGCTGACCGGCGAGCTCGCCGCCCGCGCGAACCCCGTCGACTGATTCTTTCCCGCTTGTGCATGCTTCAATACTCATCGCCGGAGGTTTTCCATGAATCTGCTGCTGAGCGTCCTTGAGCAGGGGCTGATCTACGCCATCCTTGCTCTGGGCGTGTACATTACCTTCAAAATTCTGGACTTTCCTGACATGTCCGTCGATTCGTCCTTCCCCCTCGGCGCGGCCGTCACCGCCCTGATGATCCAATCCGGCATGCCGCCGCTGCTGACGCTCCCGGTCTCCATGCTCGCCGGCGCCTGCGCAGGCGCGCTCACGGGCGTCATCCATGTCCGCTTCCATGTCCGCGATCTGCTCTCGGGCATCATCGTCATGACGGGGCTGTATTCCGTGAACCTGCATATCGCAGGCCGCGCGAACGTCCAGCTCTTCTCCTATGACACCATCTTCAAAAACCCGATGATTTCCGCCCTCCCGTTCGAAGTGCAGACGTATGCGCCGGTCGTCATTCTTGCCGCCGCGACGCTGATCGTCAAGCTGATCATGGACGCTTACCTCGCCACGCGCTCCGGCTTCCTCCTGCGCGCCACCGGCGACAACCCGACGCTCGTCGCCACGCTCGCCAAGGACGCCGGCAGCGTCAAGATCCTCGGCCTCTCCATCGCCAACGCGCTCGTCGCGCTCTCCGGCTGCATCATGTGCCAGTATCAGCGCTATTTTGACATCTCCATGGGCACGGGTACGCTGGTGCTCGCCGTCGCCTCGGTCATCGTCGGCACGCAGCTGCTGCGCGGCATGCGCTTCCTGCGCGCGACGACGGCGGTTGTGCTGGGCTCCATCCTCTACAAGGGCTGCGTCGCCCTTGCGCTGAGCCTCGGCCTTTCCCCGTTTGACCTCAAGCTCGTCACCGCCGCGCTGCTGCTGATCATCATCATCGCCGGCGGCCACGGCAGAAAGAAGGTGCGCCGTCATGCTTGAGCTGAAAAACATCGTCAAGATTTATCAGGGCGGCACGGTCAATGAAACCTGCCTGTTCAACGAATTCTGCCTGACGATCCCGGATCAGCAGTTTGTCTGCGTCGTCGGCTCCAACGGTTCGGGCAAGACCTCCCTGCTCAACATCATCTGCGGCTCCATCCCCGTGGA
Organism: Clostridia bacterium; assembly: GCA_017436605.1. Classification (GTDB taxonomy): domain Bacteria; phylum Bacillota; class Clostridia; order Christensenellales; family Aristaeellaceae; genus Ventricola. The sequence continues at coordinate 19,626 of JAFSCW010000026.1, forward strand.
CGACGGTGCGATCATGATCGGCGGCGAAAACATTACGTCCATGCCGGAACACAAGCGCCTTCGCCGCATCGGCCGTGTCTATCAGGATCCTGCGCGCGGCACCTGCCCGTCAATGACGATCCTGGAGAATATGTCCATGGCGGACAACAAGGGCAAGCCGTTCAACCTGCTCCCCTGCGTCAACCGCAGAAAGGCCGAGGAATACCGCGCCCAGCTCGCGCAGCTGGGTCTCGGCCTCGAAGACAAAATGGGCGTGATGGTCGGCAACCTCTCCGGCGGCCAGCGTCAGGCCATGGCGCTTCTGATGAGCACGATGACCCCGATCGAATTCCTGATCCTCGACGAGCACACCGCCGCGCTGGATCCCAAGACGGCTGAAATCATCATGCAGCTCACCGGCAGAATCGTCGCGGAAAAAAAGCTGACGACGATCATGGTCACGCACAACCTGCGCTACGCTGTCGAATACGGCGACCGCCTCCTGATGATGCATCAGGGGCGGATCGAAATGGACCTTGCCGGGCAGGAGCGCAGAGGGCTTCGCGTCGAGCATCTGCTGGACCGGTTCAACGCGATCTCCATCGAATGCGGCAACTGACGCGCAGCAGCCATTCCCCGCATGCAAACGGCCCGGGCGCTTGCCTTGGCCGTTTTCTCATGCTATAATACTTCCATTATTATATTCTGCGGAAACATTCCGCGCATATCAAAGAGGCGTATCATCATGATCGGAATGGGTACCATCATCAACGCTGCGCTCGTGCTGCTGGGCGGGCTTATGGGCTTTCTCTTCGGCCGCGCGCTGAAGGACAGCTATCAGGACATCATGGTCAAGGGCTGCGGCCTGAGCACCATTTTCATCGGCGCAGCCGGAACCTTCAAACAGATGCTCGTCATCGAAGGCGGCGCCATCGGCACGACCGGAGAGATGATGCTGGTCATCTCCCTTTGCCTCGGCGGTCTCGCAGGCGAAATCCTGAACATCGAGGGCAATCTCGAGCGTTTCGGCGAATGGCTGAAGATCAAGAGCCATTCTGAGGGCGATTCCCGCTTTATCGAAGGCTTCACCTCCGCCTCCTTCACCATCTGCATCGGCGCGATGGCGATCATCGGCCCGATGAACGACGCGCTCTATCACGACTATACCATCCTGACGACCAAGGGTATCCTCGACTGCATCATCATCATGGCGCTGACCGCCGCGCTGGGCAAGGGCGCGGTCTTCTCCGTCATTCCCATGGCAATCTGGCAGGGCCTGATGACTGTGCTCGCCGGCGTCGTCGGCCCGCTGATGACGGACGCCGCGCTTTCCTGCCTTTCCCTGGTCGGCAATGTGCTGATCTTCGGCGTGGGCGTCAATCTCGCCTTCGGCAAGCGCATCAAAGTCGCCAATTATCTCCCCGCGCTGATCATCGCGGTCATCTGGTCGATGTTTGGCTGATCGCAAAGTCCTGCAGGAGGGGCATTTCCCCTCTTGCTTTTTTTCTTGGATGTGATATAATATCTCTCGCTTGGCAAAGCACAACCGCATACGGGGCATTAGCACAGTTGGTAGCGCGCTACATTCGCATTGTAGAGGTCACCGGTTCGAATCCGGTATGCTCCACCACAAAGACCTTCTCACAAGAGAAGGTCTTTTGCATTATGCACTGATTATAGCGCTATAATCAGATAATTTGCACAAAGAGATAATTGGAAAAGGAAAATGAATAAATTCACTTGGGGTATTAGCACAGATGGTAGCGGCGCATTCGCATTGCTGGGGGTATAGTTTGCCAGAAGCAGAGGATTCGGAAGATTTCTCTGCTTTTTTTCTTTGTATGATTGATGCTTAGTTTTATTCATGCTATTATGTACTCGACAAATTTGAATTTGCAGGTGAACAGATGACGAAGCATATAGCAAATATACTCACGGGTTGTCGTATTTTCGGCAGTATTTTGTTGCTGTTCTTTCCTGTATTTTCTTTAGGCTTTTATATCACATATCTCA
>JAFSCW010000027.1 GCA_017436605.1 Clostridia bacterium
CATGGTATACAGATCAGTACCGGGGCCGCCGGTATTGGGGAGCCTGTAGGAGGTCAGGTTCACAATGTTTCCGTCCCAGTCGAGGACGTTTCCGTCCTTGTCTGTGACGGTCACCGTAATCTGATCATAGGCCGCAGTAATGTGATAGGTATTGCCGTTTGCGCCGAAGCCATCCGGAACCTTTGTCTCCACCAGCGTGTACTGATGGCCGGACGGGATTCCGCTGAAGCTGACCTTGCCATCCTCGCCGGAGGTTTTCACCTGATCCGGGACAGAAACCGCTGTGCTTCCATCGCCGCGGCAGATGCTGCAGGCGGTCGTGTCATGGCTCAGCGTGAATTCTGCACCGGAAACCGGATCGCCGAACGAGCTGAGCTTGGTGAATTCCAACTCGACCAGATAACCATGGACGGACGGGATCGGGAATTCAAGCGTCTTCTCGCCGGAAATGATGGTCTCGCCATTCACAGTCTCGACAACCTTATAGCTCAGGGTCGTCGTGTCGTTGGTCGGGTAGACCGTATTCTCAACAAACACATCCTGCTCGTTCTGCAGGCGGACGCGATAAACCAATTCATAGGCGTATGTCGTCACATTTCCCGACGTCGAGCTCGTATAGCCGGAATTCTTCATATCCCAGCTGATCTTGCTCTTCGCGGTATCATAGGCGGCGGTGTCCTCTCCGCCCTCGGTGCTCGTGCCGGTCAGCGTATTGCCGATCAGCGTGCCGTCCTCCTTGAGCAGATTGCCGTCCTTGCCATAGAAGCCGATGAATTCGACCGTCGTCACCGCAGAATCGCCCATGGTCGGCAGCGGATCCTCCGCAACCCAGTCGGCCTTGGAGGCTTCCTGCGTCTGGCGGATGATCTCGGCAAAGATTTCGTCGTAGGCTGCCTGCAACTCATCTGCATCTGTGCTGTCAAAGTAATAGCCTTTGTCAAAGCCTTCAGCAGAGCCATCACCAGAACCAATAGAATACTTCAGCCAATTCTTGTAGGCCTCTGTACTGCTTGAGTCGCCAATCTCATAAGTTTCACTCATTCGATCGACGATTGAGTTACTGGAACTCGAACTCGAAATATGTCCTTGAATGGTTTGACCACCAACATCAACGCCAATCGAAAAAATCCTTATGCCTTCAGCTTTGATCCCAGTAGCCTGTTCCCGTGCTTTGACAGCCGCTCTATCACTATAACTAGTTCCATACTGACAGTAGGTTTGCAGAATATTGTCATAGAACACACCATCAGTGCCCGGCTTACCTGTTAAACAGTACGTATCCCACCCAACATATCCACTCTTAATATACGTCGTCGGAAAACCGTCGCTCAAGAAAATGATGTACTTATTCTTGTTTGTTGCATTCCTGATCATATCGTAGCCCATCTTTAAACCGGCTTCGACATTCGTAAAGCGCTTACGATCAGTCGTCCATCCACTGGAATCCTTTTCATAGTTATTGATGATATTGCCGGTTCTCGTACGCATATCGTCCACCAGACTATTCTTCTGCGTATCCGTTGAACAAGGCTGTAAATCAAAGATTTTATGCGCATCTGAATTGAACGCAACAAAGCCAACCTGACTGACGCCGTCTGTCTCAGCAGCAAACTTTTTAATAAACTCCTCTGCTGTATCCATTGCAGCTTTATATCGAGAAGCACTACCAAAGTCACTATTCATGGAATTGGATATATCCATGACAACAACAATGGCCATATCCGGCTCTTCGTAGACATCCTCGATCTTCTGCTGCGTGGTGACAGTCAGCGTGATATCGAATACGTTTTCAAGCTCCGTTCCGGCGATGGTCTTGCTGATGGATACCTTGCCGTCGTCCGAAACCTCGCTGCCGCCGCGCTTATCAATCTGCACATCCGAGGGCGGCACGGCAGACGTATCGTCTGCAGCCGTCTCCGCCACAGGCGCTGCCGCGCTCCGCAGCGACATCACAGCAGGCGCATCGTCGTCATCGCCGGACGAATAGCGGTAACCGCTGAACTCCTCGAACCAGCCGCTGTCGCGCAGCTTCATCCAGTTCGTGCCGATCGCGGCCTCCGCAATGCCGCTATAGAGCAGCCAACCGAGGCGATAGGTCAGTTCTTCGTATTCCGCTTCAGTCAGCTCGCCCGCGCGGAAGGCCTCGGCCATCTGTGCCAGCAGGGCTTCGCCTGCCTGCGTCGCTTCGTCGTCAAAATCGCCCAGCGCTTCCAGCTTCTCGATCTCGCGGACAAACCATTCATACGCTTCCATCTTCGCGCCGAGGGTGATTGTCAGGCTGGTTTCCGCCGTCTTCTCCTGCGCGTCGGTCACGCTGGCATATACCTCGTACACGCCGAAGCCATCCGGCGTAAACGAGAAGACATTCGGATTCAGGATGTCGATTTCCTGTTCGTCGCCATCCTCCGCCCCGCCGGTAATCAGGACGTCCTCTTCTGCGGTCTCGTCAATGTAACCAAACGATTCGAGCTTATTGACGCCCATGCCGATCACATACGGTTCGGTGCCGCCGGCAGGCGCAGCACGGACAATGACCGGAGCGAATTCCTCTCCGTCAAGCGCATAAGCGTCGGCTGTCAGGCTGATCGCCAGCGGCTCAATGGTGCATTCGCGATCATGCGTATGCTCCTCCATGCCGCAGATCAGCGCGCCGGTCCCGTCATAGCAGCCATCGCCGTGCGTATGCTCCTCCTTGCCGCAGTAATATGTGGCAGGGGTTGCCTCGCCGGGGGTCGCCTCAGGAAGCGCTTCGCCCGGGGTGGCTTCGGTATCCGGCGTGGTATCCGGAGCGGTTTCCTCCTCGGTCTCGTATACGCCGTAGCCGACGATCTTTCCACTGCCCAGCGCATATTCCACGCGCTGGACGCTGCGGTTTACGTTGCCGGAGATCACGACGATCACGTCAGCCCGCTCGATATCATCGACCAGCTCCGCCTCGCCGCCCTCCTGGGTCTTTCCGAGGCCCTCGACGATCGCCATGTGGTCGCTGTCGCCGTCGCCGTCGGTATCGATGAAGATCAGGTCGCCCGCCTGCGGGGTATGATCCGCGCCGCGCAGCAGGCCCGCTTCCTCAAGCTCTTCCATCCAGGTGCCGGTGCTCGCGCTCGCAGGATAGCCGGAGCCGCCCGCATAATGCAGGCAGAACGCCGCGAACATGCCGCACCATTCCGCATACGGCGCGCCGTACCAGTCGCCGTAGCGGGTATAGAACATCTGCTTGCCGTCCTCGTCGTAGATGAAGTTGTCATCCACTTCCTGATAGCCCAGCTGCGTGCGCGCGATGGCGACCAGGTCCTCGCGGATATTGCCGGTCAGGACGACGTCCTTCATCGTCTCTTCCCAGATTTCCTTCGTTTCCGCGTTCTTGCATTCGATCGGAACGATCAGTTCCGCGCTGCCCGCGCCGCCTTCCGCGCCCGTCACGCTGACGCGCACGGTGTGCTCGCCCGTGACTTCCGGCATAAAGCGGAAGCGGAGCGTAGGCGTCTGGCTGATCAGATCGCCGCGCACCAGGCGCGTGCCGTCCGCCAGCAGGATTTCAACCGTCACCGTGTACGGCGCAGTGCCGCCGGTGAACGCGCCCTCGATCGTCACGACGCCCAGCGCCGGATTATCGAACAGATGCGCGTCGTGCGTCAGCTCGATCTGGATTTCGCCCTGCTCAGCCTCAGCCTCGCCCGGCGTGGCTTCCTGCACGCTGTCTTCCGGCTTGGCCGTCGGTTCAGCGGTCGGTTCAAGCGTCGGCGCTGCGGTCGGCTCGGCCTCGCCCGGCGTAGCCTCCTGCGCATCGTCTTCCGGCTTGGCCGTCGGCTTGATAGTCGGTTCGACCGTGGGTTCAAACGTCGGCTCTGCCGTCGGCTCCACAGTCGGTTCAGCCGTCGGCTCGGCTGTTGGTTCAGCCGTCGGCTCGATAGTCGGCTCAACCGTAGGCTCAGCTGTCGGCTCGATAGTCGGCTCGATAGTCGGCTCAACCGTAGGCTCGGCAGTCGGCTCCGCAGTCGGTTCAGCCGTCGGTTCAAGCGTCGGCTCCACAGTCGGTTCAGCCGTCGGCTCGATAGTCGGCTCAACCGTAGGCTCAGCTGTCGGCTCGGCAGTCGGCTCGGCCGTGGGTTCAAGCGTCGGCTCGGCTGTCGGTTCGGCCGTCGGTTCGACGGTCGGCTCAACCGTAGGCTCGGCAGTCGGTTCAACCGTCGGTTCGACGGTCGGCTCTACCGTAGGCTCGGCCGTCGGTTCGGCCGTCGGTTCGACGGTCGGCTCTACCGTAGGCTCGGCAGTCGGTTCGGCAGTCGGCGTAGCCGTCGGCTTGCCCGGCTTCTTTCTGACTTCAAACGCAGCCGGGAGCAGCGGAATCTCTTCCTCGTTCTCCTCGCCCCCGTTGATCACATAGACTTCGTATGCGTCCTCGCCGAGCTTTTCGATCTCCCAGCGCTGTTCCTGCTGGTCGTCAACCGGGTCAAGGTACTTGGCCTTGATAAACCCGTGCTGCACCCAGGTTTCTCCATCCTGCTCAGCAGCGAAGACGAAGTGCATCCAGTCGTTTTTCTTGCCGTCGCCGTAACGCTCCAGCGCGTAAACGACGCCGTCCTCGGCAAAGTCGCCGACGCGGTAGGATTCGGAATTCTCCGCGCTGCTGTACACCTTTGCGCCGCTGTTGATCTCGGCATAGCCGCAGGCAAAGACTTCGTCCTCGGGCTCCTCCGTCGGCTCGGCGGTCGGGATTGCCGTCGGTTCGGCAGTCGGCTCAAGCGTAGGCGTAGCCGTCGGTTCAAGCGTCGGCGTCGCGGTCGGCGTCGCCGTCGGCTCAGCGGTCGGCTCGGCAGTCGGCGTCGCCGTCGGCTCGGCAGTCGGCTCAGCCGTCGGTTCAAGCGTCGGCTCAGCGGTCGGCGCAGCCGTCTCTGCTTCCGATGGCGTGCTCTCCGCCGCGGCGATCGCCACAGCGGGCATCAGCGAATACGGAACAGGAGACAGCATGGATACAACCATCGCCGCCTCCAGCAGGATCGCCAAAACTCTTCGTTTCATATTTGTCGCCTCCGCGTTATCGATCAATCAGAATATCGAAATTCTCCATCGGCCAGATCCGCGCCGCAACGACGCCGACGACCTGCTCCTGAGCCACACAGCCGATGGCCGTGCTTCTGGAATCCAGCGAAATCTCCCGCTGGTCGCCCATCACAAAATATCTCGCCTCCGGTACGATATAGGGCAGGTCGATATCGCACTGCCCCAGCGCCTGCCCGCTGACATACGGCTCCGCCAGACGCGAGCCGTTCACATACACCACGCCGTCGTTGTCAATATCAATTTCGTCGCCGGGCATGCCGATCACACGTTTGACCAGCGTCTTTCTGTTAATGGTATTGAGCACCAGCAGATCGCCCCGATGGACGTCTGTCGTCCTCATGGTGACAGCGATCTCGCCGGGATTCAGCGCCGGCGCCATGCTGCTGCCCGTGATGCGGAAAACCGGCAGGAGCATCACCGCCAGCACGACGATCGAAGCCACGACGATAAACGTCGCCACCGTGCTGCGAAGCGTGCTGACATACTGCTTGCGGTACCGGATCCGCTTCAGCTCCGCCTCCATCTGCTCGACGGTGGGCGTCTGCCTGTTCTTTGCCTTCCGGTTGCTCATAGACGCCATTTCCTCTTTTTATTCGTCTCCAGCATGGAACGAAGTTCCTCGTTCTCTTTGCTGATTCTATCCAGCCTTTCGGACAGCTCATGCCAGTTCCGGCCCGCCTCGCGCTCAGCAGCGGCGAACAGCTCGTCGCATTTGCGCTGCGTTTCGGCCTCCATCACCCTGCAGCGTTCCTTGGCTTCTTTCTCCAGCTCGATACACTTTTTGTTGGTCTCCCGAAGGCGCTCGGCGCTGGTTTTCTCCTGCTCCGCCTGCATGCGTTCGATGTTTTCCAGATACTGGTTGGCCGTCTTCTGCGCGGCCTCGATCATGCCGTTGACCTGAATCGCCGCCTCCGCCAGAGATCCAGCGTTTTCGATGGCGATCGTACGCACTTTTAGTTGGTTATTCACGCTGTCCAGTTCTGCGCTCATCGCATCCATCTTTTCGCGCATCGCTTCATTTTCCTGTGTGTATTCGATCAGCAGCTGCAGCAGTTCAGATCTGCCAAGCCTCTTCATCGCCTTTTCGTTCATCAGCCGCCTCCGCGCAGGAAATCCATTTAGAACACACGCAGGCCGCAAACAGCCCCAACTGCGTATGATCATACAAATGTATTATATCCCCTATTCCAAATTGCGTCAATCATATTACGCACATTTGTTTCTGAATTGTTATACATAAATCCGCCATATATTTTCATCATTCTCCTCATACCCTATCGAACCGTGCATTTGGTCATACCAAATTGACTTTCCCACCGGGATTCACTATAATAAAACTGTCTGATCGGACAGAAGGAAGGCGTCTACATGCATACGGATTTTTCGCAGGGCAGGGTCTGGAAGCGGATTGTTTATCAGGCTGTGCCGCTGACGCTTGCGCAGCTGGTGCAGCTGCTTTACAACATCGTCGATCGCATTTACATCGGCCATATGCCGGGCGCGGGCAGCGCTGCGCTGACCGGCGTGGGCCTGACGTTCCCCGTCGTGACGCTGATTGCCGCTTTCACCGCGCTGTTCGCCTCCGGCGGTACGCCTCTTTTCTCCATCGCCCGGGGCGCAGGCGAGGAAACGCGCGCCCGCAGGATCATGGGCAGCGTCTGCCTGCTCCTGTTGTGCGCCTCGCTCGTCATTACCGTCCTATGCTATGCCTTCCGCAGGCCGATGATGTTTCTTTTCGGCGCGAGCGAAAGCTCCTACGCCTATGCCGACGCATACCTGCGCATCTACCTGCTGGGCACGCCGTTTGCCATGCTGTCCACAGGCCTGAACGGCTTCATCAGCGCGCAGGGCTTCCCCCGCATCGGCATGCTCACCACCGTCATCGGCGCGGCGCTCAATCTTCTGCTCGATCCCCTGTTCATCTTTGCGCTGGATATGGGCGTTTCCGGCGCGGCGCTGGCAACGGTCATCAGCCAGGGCGTTTCCTGCCTGTGGGTGCTGCGGTTCCTCTGCGGCCGCCGCGCAATCCTCCCGCTTTCCGCAGGATATCTGCGCATATCCGCCTCGCTGACCAGGCAGATCTGCGCGCTCGGCGCTTCCGGCTTCATCATGCAGGGCACGAACTGCCTCGTGCAGATCGCCTGCAATTCGACGCTCCATCTCTACGGCGGCGATCTCTACGTGGGGCTGATGACGGTCATCAACTCCGTCCGTTCCGTGCTGGAGCTGCCCGTCTTCGGCCTGAACAACGGCGCTCAGCCGGTGCTCGGCTTCAACTACGGCGCAAAGAAATACGGCCGCGTCAAGGAAGGCATCCGCTTTACGGCAGTCTGCGGCACAAGCTACAACATTCTGGCATGGCTGCTCGTGCTCGCCTTTCCGCATTTCCTGCTTTCCATTTTTTCGTCCGATCCGCAGCTGCTTGCCGTCGGGCCCGGCGCGCTTCATCTATACTTCTTCGGTTTTTTCTTCATGTCGTTTCAGTTCATCGGACAGACCACCTTCCAGGCGCTGGGCTTTGCCAGGCAGGCCATCTTCTTCTCCCTGCTGCGCAAGGCCGTGATCGTCGTCCCGCTGACGCTGCTGCTGCCGCGTCTGGGCTTTGGCGTCAGCGGCGTATTTCTGGCGGAACCGATTTCCAATGCCATCGGCGGTCTGGCCTGTTTTGTAACCATGATGCTGACCGTTTACAGAAAGCTCGGCGCAGACCGCGCCTGATCCGCTTTTCCCCCTCACCCGATTCCTCATGCCGTTACCAGAAAGGAGACCGGATTCCATGCCCCATTCCGTTTTGCGCTACGGCGCCGACTACAATCCCGATCAGTGGCTTGACCGCCCCGACATCCTCGAGCAGGATATCGAACTGATGAAAAAGGCCGGCGTCAACGTCGTCTCCCTGGGCATCTTCGCCTGGGCAACGCTCGAACCCGAAGAAGGCAGATTCAACCTCGATTGGATGCGCAGCATCATCGACAGGCTCTATGAGGCCGGCGTGAGCATCGACCTGGCCACGCCCTCCGGCGCGCGTCCCGCCTGGCTGGCGCATAAGTACCCCGAGGTGCTCCGCGTGAATGCGGACCGCAAGCGCCAGCTCTTCGGCGAGCGCCACAATCACTGCTACACCTCCCCCGTCTACCGCGAGAAGGTCCGCCGGATGAATCAGACGCTGGCCAGCAATTTCGGCCGTCATCCCGGCGTGATCATGTGGCATCTTTCCAATGAATACGGCGGAGAATGCCACTGCGAGCTGTGCCAGGAAGCCTTCCGCGGCTGGCTGAAAAACAAGTATGGCACCATCGAAGCGCTGAACAAGGCATGGAACGCCAAGTTCTGGAGCCACGACTATCCCGATTTCAGCTACATCGAAAGCCCCGCGCCGCACGGCGAGCACACCGTTCACGGCCTGAAGCTCGACTGGAAGCGGTTTGTCTCCCACCAGACGATCGACTTCATGAAATGGGAGCGCGACAGCATCCGCGAAATCGTGCCGGACGCCAAGGTCTGCGTCAACATGATGTATTTCTACAACGGCATTGATTATTTCGAGATGGCCAAGGAGATTGATCTGGCGTCCTGGGACGCCTATCCCACCTGGCACAAGCCGTCGGAAACCCTCGAGCAGACCGCAGCCGATACCGCGCTGATGCACGATCTGATCTATTCGGTCAAGGGCGAGCCGTTCTGGCTGATGGAGAACTGCCCGGGTCCAACCAACTGGCAGTCCATTTCCAAGACCAAAAAGCCCGGCGTGAACATCCTCGCCGGCATGCAGACCGTCGCTCAGGGCGCAGACGGCGTACTCTATTTCCAGTGGCGTCAGAGTCAGGGCTCGAGCGAAAAGTTCCACGCCGCCGTCGTTTCCCATGACTGCCGCGAGGACAACCGCATCTACATGGAATGTGCCGAGCTGGGCAGAATCCTCAAGGATATCTCCTTCGTCGCCGGCGAAAAACGCGAAAAGCAGGCTGCCATCGTCTACGACTGGAGCAACAAATGGGCGCTTGAGGACGCGCAGGGGCCGCGCAACAAGGGCCTTGGCTACAAACAGGAACTGCTGCGCCATTATACCGGCCTGCGCCGTCAGGGCGTGGACGTCCAGCTCGTCAACCAGGATTCCGATATCTCCGGCTACAGGCTCATCGTCGCGCCGATGCTCTACATGCTGCGCGAGGATTTCGCCGGCAAGCTGCGCGCCTTCGTCGAAAACGGCGGCACGCTGGTGATGACCTACTGGTCCGGCGTGGTCAACGAAACCGATCTTTGCTGGCTCGGCGACACGCCGCATCAGCTCACCGATGTGCTCGGCGTGCGCAGGATGGAAATCGACGCCATGTACGACGGCGAAACCCGCCGCTGCGTCGGCGAGGGCGACGAGCTGCCCTCCAGCGCGCAGGGCTGTCTGCTGTGCGAGGTAGCCGCGCTCGAGGGCGCCATGCCGCTGATGGTCTACGATGAGGACTATTTCGCCGGCGCGCCCGCGGTCACGGTCAATACCTTCGGCAAGGGCAAAGCCTACTACGTTGCCACCCGCTTCGAGCCCGAATTCTACGTACCGCTTTACCGGATGATCTGCAGGGACGCCGGTCAGTCCGCATGGCCGGGCGATCTGCCCGAAGGCGTCATGGTCTCCCGCCGCGGCGCATATACCTTCCTGCTCAACACGCTCCCCAGCGCCGCAGGCGTCGTCGGCGTCGAAATCGCGCCCTACGGCACCGCGATCTTCCGGGAGGAAGACGGCGGCATGACCTGCGTATATAATCAGAAAGAATTCAAATGGAGCCCGGTGGGCAGATAATCCGATCAACGCAGGCGCCCTCTCCCCGAAAGGGGAGAGGGCGCTGTTTTATCCGGCCGGTTTCCCGCCGGATTGTCTTTCATCATTCGACGGTCAGGTTCACCGTCTCCGTCTTTCCTTTCCATGTCACGGCAATCTGCGCCGCGCCCGGCTCCGCACCGGCGATCACCACGGCCTGCGCGCGTCCCTCAAACAGGCGATGCTTTGCGCTGAGGTAGCTCTCCTCCGTGCAGGGATTCGCGCTGCCGCTGCCCATCAGGCGCGCTGCGCCGCTGACAGCGATTTCGATTTCATCATCCGAGAAGCAGTACAGCCTGCCCGCCTCGTCGCGCAGCTCGATATCGACATAGCAAAGCGCCCGTTCTCCGCAGGGAAGGCTTTCCCTGTCCGTCTTCAGGCACAGCGCCGGCTCGCCCGCCGTGCTCAGTTCCGCCCGGCCGGTTTCTTGGCCGCGCTCATCATAGGCGACGACGGTCAGCGTTCCGCGTTCATACGCCGTTTCCCAGCAGGCATAGCACTTTTTGAAGGTTTCACCAAGACGCCTGCGTCCCAGGGACTTTCCATTCAGGTACAGTTCCGCCTCATACGCGTCGCTGTATACCTCCACCGCCGTGGGCTTCCCTTCATACCCCGGCCATGTCCAGCTCTCCACGCTGTCGGTAAAATTCCATGCGCTGATGTACTTTTCTTTTCCGTAATTCTGCGGGCGATGCACCGCGATATAGGGCCTGCCGCTGCGGCCATGCCAGATCGTCTCGCGCCAATAGGACAGGGGCCTGCGGTGTCCGGTCAGGTCAAAATCGCCGTCCGAAGCCAGCAGCCACGGATAGCCGCCCATGAAGCCGCCGTCGTAATGCAGATCAATGCGTCCGCAGCCGGCCTCGCCCAGATAATCCCACGCCGTCCAGCAGAAATCGCCGACCACAAACGGATACTTTTCCACCAGCGCCCAGTTGACGTCCAGATCCGCAGCAAAGGTTTCCGAGCCATAGAAAATCCTGTAGGGATGCTTTTCATGCTCGCGCTCATAGCGGTCCGCCGTGTAGTTATAGCCGACCAGATCGAGCATATCGACCGATTCCTCGGTGATCCGCTCCGTCATGGGCATGGCGGAGAGCCTGCGCATCATGCCGGCGGAATCGCCCAGCACATCGTTCAGGCCGCCCGACACGCCGGTCTCGTGCAGTTCCTTCGTCAGTTCCTCCATATGCGAGAAACACGCGCACATCACATTGATGCCGTTGGTCACAGGGCGCGTGGGATCAAGCGCACGGAACTTATCCACAAGCTTTCTTCCCCATTTGGCCGCGATGAGATTGCCCGTCTCCGGAATCTCATTGCCGATTGACCACATGATGACGCTGGGGTGACGGCGATCCCGGCGGACGACGTCCTCCACATCCTTTTCCCACGTCATCGGGAATGCGTCGGCATAGTCGTAGGGGACCTTCGGATCCACCCAAACGTCGGTGAATTCATGCATCACCAGCATGCCCAGCTTATCGCAGGCGTCCAGCAGCGCAGGGCTCGGCGGATTATGCGACGTGCGGATGGCGTTATAGCCGCCCGTCTTCAGCAGGCGGACACGGCGTTCCTCCGCGTCGGGCAGCGTCACCGCGCCGAGCACGCCATTGTCATGATGCACGCAGCCGCCCTTCAGCTTGACCGTTCTGCCGTTGATCGCCAGGCCTCTGCGGCTGTCGAGCATGATGCTGCGCACGCCGAAGGTCGCCTTCGCCTCGTCCGCCGTTTCGCCTTCGATCAGCAGGCGGCATTCGCAGGTATACAGCGAAGGACTTTCCACGGACCAAAGGCGCGGCGCATCCAGATCCACCCTCTGGCGCACAAGCACGGTTTCGCCGCCGCTGACATAGAACTTCGCCGTCCTTCGCGCCGCTTCGCTTCCGTCTTCGCCGCGGATGACGACCTCAGCCCATCCCTCGGCCGCCCGCGCGGAATCGTTGCGGATTTCGCACTCCGCCGAAACGACGCCGAGCGCCTCGCCGCAGCTTACGGTCGTGACGTTCAGTCCGTCCGGCGCGATGCGCACGGGGCCGCTTCTCAGCATCCATACATCCCGGTAGATGCCCTCGCCCGGATACCAGCGCGAATTCGGCAGCGCCGAGCCGCGGATCATGACCTTGACCTCGTTTTCCGCGCCGAAGCGCAGGTATTCGTCGATGCGCAGATGGAACGGCGTATAGCCGTTCATATGCTTCCCGGCAAACACGCCATTGACGACGACAGAAGCGTTCATGTATACGCCGTCAAAGTACAATTCGTGCACGTCGTCCCGCTCGCTGAACGGAACATGGAATTTCTTGACATACTCGATATTCTGTCCGCTGAAATACGCCATCTCCGGCCCGCCAGCAGCGTCTTTGCTTCTCGGCATGGCAAGCATAGCGTCGTGCGGCAGCGTTACCCGCTCCGCCTGATCCGCGCCGCCGAAGAGATTGTCCATCATGGAACTGAATCTGCGTCTGAGCGTCCAGCCCTCGTTCCAAAGCGTTCTGATCATCTCGTACCTCCTTCATCGCAAGCATCGCGGTTTCTTTATTTTATTATAATCATACGCCGCATGCCGGTCAACGAGCAATTTCCAGATTCGCCCCCCAAAAACAGAAAATCGCTCCGTCCGCTTTCCCGGTTTCCTCCGGGCGCGCAGACAGAACGATCCCTATCTGTATCGCCTTTAATTCCGCTCGCTTTGAACGAGCGCCAGCAGATGATCCAGCGCCTTGTCCGCCGTGCTGAAATTCACATGAACCCGCCCGGCGTCCCGGACATTCACGCCCACGGCATGACCCGCATATTCAAACATCGGATAATCGTTCACGCCGTCGCCGACGGCAATGGTCTCCTGCGGCCCGATGCCCAGCATCGCGCCCAGGCGCTCAAGCCCGCTTTTTTTCGTGATGCCCTCCGGCGTGATGTCGAAGCTGTCGCAGTGACGATAGACAATGACGTCCTGCAGCCGGGACGCCGTCGCATCCAATACGCGCTGTACGGCGTCGAATTCCCGTTCGTTCCGGGGGAAGGGCGTGAGGCCCACCTCGTTGGGCTGATACCACATGCCCGGCACCTCGCGCTCGAGATGATCGCGCAGCAGGCGGATGGAGCGCTTTGCCGCTTCGCTATGCGGGGCAACGAAATAATCCCTCGGCGGCAGATCCACGCCGAACTGAATCACCGCACCGTTTTCTCCGACGAGGATCGGCGCCCTGATTTCGGCCTGGCGCATAAACCCGCACAGATAATACGTCGGCTTGCCGGAGCAGATGGCAATCCGCATGCCAGCCTCCTCCAGCGCGCGAAGGCGCGCAAGGTTTTCCTGCGCGACGCCCTTTCCCAGCGCGGCAAGGGTTCCGTCCAGATCAAAGACGATCAGCTTATACACGCGATTCTCCTTATGGTTCTTGTGGATAGTCTTTTACAGGATGATCCATTCCGTGACAAACACGACGACGCAGGAAACCACCGCCACGGTAAACAGGCTCTTCCCGCACCAGGCCAGCGCGACGCCTGCAATCAGCGCGAGCAGGCCCGCGATCGGCGCGGTCGTCGCCTGCACGATATCCGGGAAGGTCATCACGGCCAGCGTGACATAGGGCACATAATACAGGAACGACCGGATAAAGCGGTTTTTGATGGGCTTGCGGATCAGCGTCAGCGGCAGAACGCGGATAAGGTAGGTGACCGCAAACATGACGAAGATATAAACGTAGACATTATGCTGCATGCTCATCCTCCTCCTTCACCGGAAACAGCAGAGCCGCCGCGGCGGAAATGACCACCGTGAGGATGATCACGCGCATGCCCGCGGAGATATTCGACACGACCGGCAGATACGCAAACGCGCAGCTCGCCGCCATGGCGATCACGACCAGCGCTGCAATGACGCGGCTCTTCTTCGCGGGCGGAATGATGATCGCCAGGAACATGCCGTAAAGGCCCACGCTCAGCGCACTGACGACATTGACCGGCAGCACATTGCCCAGCGCCACGCCGAAATACGTCCCCAGCGACCAGCCCGGAAGCGCCATCGTGATAACGCCATAGGTATAGAAGGGATTGATCATGCCCGGCACGTTCATCTGAACGCCGAAAATTTCATCCGTCACCTCAAAGCCGATGATCAGCCTCGGAATCAGCCCCGTCTCCGGGGAGAGCTTCTGGCTCAGCGAACAGGACATCAGCAGATAGCGTGCGTTGATAATCAGCATCATAACGGCCATTGCCAGATATCCCTCGCTGTGCTCGATGACGGTAAAACCCGCCTTCTCGCCTGCGGAGGCGTTGTTGAGCAGGCTGGCAAGTCCAGCCTGAAAGGCCGTCAGGCCGGCATTCCGGGCGGCAATGCCCAGCGTGAAGCCAACCGCCGCATAGCCCAGCATGATCGGCAGACCGTCGCGCAGGCCGCGGGCATACCATGTCTTGTTCTCCGTATTCATGAATAGGACCCCTGTCTATCCGTAATAATGAGTTTAGCATGATAAAGTACATCATAAACCTTTTTTGCAAATCCGTCTACACAAAATACGCTAAAAAACACAGCAAATAATTCTCCATGTCATTTCATCCATTTATCCCCTGCTACCCGCTTGACCGACATGCGCTGATATGATACAAATAGGGTGTATATTTTCTGCTTCTCAGGAGGATCACATGTCTATCATTTTTGATAAGAATACACAGTGCTTCCATCTTTCCAACAGCCGCATCAGCTACATCATCCGTCTGGCTGCGGGCAAATACCCGCTCCATCTTTACTGGGGACGCCGTGTCCGTACGATCAGCGAGGATATGATGGTCCGCCGCTCCCCGTGGACGGAGGATCGCTTCTCGCTCAACGAGACCGCTATGGACTATCTCCCGCAGGAATGTCCGACCTTCGGCAGCGACCTGCGCCAGGGTATGATCCACGTCATCCACGAAAACGGCATGCATGCGCTGATTCTTGAGTACGAATCCCACAGAGTGATGGAGGGCAAGCCCCAGCTGGCAGGCCTCCCGTCCGCCCGCGGCGAAGGCGCCGAATCCCTGCTGCTGACGCTCCGCGATAAGGTCAGCGGTGTGGCGGTCGAGCTCTGCTATACCATCTACGAGGACGTTGATATCATCGCGCGCAGCGTCCGTGTCATCAACGGCGGCAAAACGCCGATCGTCCTGGATCGCGTGCTCAGCGCCTGCGTCGATTTTGAGCGTTCCGACTTTAACCTCATCACCCTCAGCGGCGCATGGACCCGCGAGCGCCAGCTCTATACCCGCCCGCTCGTTCCGGGCGATCAGGGCACGTCCTCTGCGCGCGGCGCTTCCTCCGTGCAGACCAGCCCGTTCATGGCGCTCCTTTCCCCGAACGCGACCGAAACCAGCGGCGAGGTCTACGGCTTCGCGCTGTGCTACTCCGGCGGCTTCGAGGCCTCCGTGCACGTCGATCAGCATTTCCTCGCCCGCGCGCAGATCGGCATCCAGCCGTTTAACTTCAGCTGGACGCTGGAACCCGGCGAGGGCTTCCAGGCGCCGGAAGCATATCTGTGCTATTCCGCAAACGGCCTGGGCGGCATGAGCCGCAACTTCCACGCGCACATCCAGAATCACATCACGACCGGCAAATTCGCCCACAGCGAGCGCCCGATCCTGATCAACAACTGGGAAGCGACGTATTTCAATTTCGACGAGGAAAAGCTCCTCAAGCTCGCCCGCGTCGCCCGCCGCGCAGGCATCGATCTGTTCGTGCTGGACGACGGCTGGTTCGGCCATCGCGACGACGCGAACTCCTCCCTGGGCGACTGGTTCGACGACACGCGCAAGCTGCCCGGCGGTCTGGCCGGCCTGAGCGACAAGATCCACAAGCTCGGCATGAAGTTCGGCCTTTGGATCGAGCCGGAGATGATCTCCGTGGACAGCGAGCTGTACAAGGCGCATCCCGATTGGTGCATCCACGTGCCGGGTTATCCGCGTCTGGAGTACCGCGATCAGCTGGTGCTGGATCTTTCCCGTCAGGAAATCCGCGATTACGTCGTGGAGGTTATCGTGGCGGCCCTTCGCCGCGGCAATGTCGACTACGTCAAGTGGGACATGAACCGCTTTATCAACATGTGGGGTTCCCCCGCCCTGCCGGCCAGCCGCCAGCAGGAACAGCCGCATCGCCATATCCTCGGCGTGTATGACATCATGCGCCGCATCATCGCGCAGTTCCCGAACGTCCTGTTCGAAAGCTGCGCTGGCGGCGGCGGACGCTTTGATCTGGGCATGATGTGCTACATGCCGCAGGCCTGGTGCTCCGACGATACGGACGCCTGGATGCGCTGCCGCATTCAGCATTCGACCTCGCTGGTCTTCCCGCCCTCCACGATCGGCGCGCACGTTTCCGCCGTGCCGAACCACCAGACCGGCCGCACTGCCCCGCTTTCCACCCGCGCCGCCGTAGCCATGGCCGGCACATACGGCTATGAGCTGGATCTGACCAAGCTGCCGCGCAAGGAAATCGAAGAGATCCGCGTGCTCAACAAGCGCCTGCATGAAATCCAGCCGATCCTGCTCTACGGCACCTATTATCGCCTCCTCTCCCCCTACGAGGGCAACGAGGCGGCGTGGATCAGCGTCACCGGCGACAAGCGCGAGGCCGTGGCCACGCATGTCTACGCGCAGGCATTCCCGAACATGCGCGATAAGCTACTGCGCCTGACCGGCCTGAATCCGGACCTGACTTACCGCGACACGGACAGCGGCAGGACCTATGGCGGCGACGAGCTGATGTATCACGGCATCCCGCTCAAGAAGCCGTGGGGCGATTACATGTCTCAGCAGTTCCATCTGATCGCCATCGACTGATCACAGACGAATCAAAAGCAGCGCCTCTTTCCGAAGAAGGAAGGGGCGCTGCTTGATTTCACTATGCAATGCTGCGCAGAAATGCGCGTATCGACGTCTCGATCCAGTAGGCAAACTCCGCTTGCGGCGCATGCCTTTCCAGCAGCTTCATCCTCAGGTACATCTCTGCGCCGTCGGATACATCGTGCCAGAGATCGACAAACACGAAATCCGCCGATCCGCCAAGACGCGTGCGCGCGTAATCAAATGCATCTGCACAGACAATCCGGATCTTTTCCCGATACGGAAACTGCGGAAGAAGGTGCTTTTCAAAAAGACGGATGACCGTCTCGTCCCGCTCGATCACCGTAACGGATTCGACCTCTGGCTTCTCGCTGGCCATGAACGCAAAATATCCCAGACCAAGCCCCATGGCAGCCGTCCGGCCATGCGCCCGCGCAATCGCATCCTTCATCGTCTCGATCTCATTAGGCGTGACCGTCATCCACTCGCGCCCATCCTCCAGCACGGCGGGATAATCAAACCGCTCGTCAAAATAGCCCAGCCTCGGGATTTCGCGCCCGTCCGCTTCCAGAAGCAGATCATCCCGTACGAACAGCTCGTATGGTTCATAAGAAAGCTGCGTCATCCTCCATCGTCCGTCCTGCATATTGGGAAAACGGATGGTCTGCAGATACGGATTCTGCCTGTAAGCCTCCGCATCCAAACGCCTGAGCGACGGCTGAAAGTATCTCCTGATCAGCTCGCGTTCCTTTGCGCTCCGCGTCTCGTCCAGACCGCAGACGGCGCAAAGCAGCATCAGCACCGCTTCCTCCTGCGATACGCCGCAGTCCATCACCTCGGCAACCTCGGCCTCTTCAATGGCGCGCGGGCAGTTGTTCAGATAAGCGCTCATCCTCTCCAGCGCAGAGAAGTTCATCTCCCGCCTGAACGCATCCTTCTGATATTCCTCCATATCGATCATCCTCCTGCCGTCATGCATTATACCACATCCGTCTGCGCGCCGCCGCATCCTTTGGATGTTTTTCCTCGGGAAACACGGGCGGTTTTTCTCTCCGGTTTGACATCCGCAGGCATCAGCATGTATAATAAGACAAATCGATTGTTACCCGGAGGTATGCATCATGTCCGATCATGTTCAGTCTTTTCTCGATTTCATCCAGCATTCTCCCTGTTCCTTCCATGCGGTTTCTTCCATTGTGCAGGCGCTGAAGGAAGCAGGCTACGAGGAGCTTGCCGAAGGCAGGCCGTGGGCCGTCGTCCCCGGCGGCAAATACTATGTCACCCGCAATCGTTCTGCGGTTGTCGCGTTCCATGTTCCGGCATGCGGCTTCTCGCATTTCCAGATCGTCTCCAGCCACAGTGACTCGCCGACCTTCAAGCTCAAGCCCGGCTTCGAGGACGAGGCCGCGGGCGGAAGCTATCTGCGCCTGAACGTCGAGCGCTACGGCGGCATGATCATGTCCAGCTGGTTCGATCGTCCGCTGTCCATCGCCGGCAGGCTGCTCGTCCGCGAGGGCGGCAGGCTGGCCACGAAGCTGGTGAACCTTGACCGCGATACCGTTCTCATTCCCAACATGCCGATTCACTTCAACCGCGAGGTCAACGACGGCTACAAGTACAACGCGCAGGTCGATCTGCTCCCGCTCTGCGGCAGCAGGGACTGCAAGGGCCTGCTCAAAAAGGAGCTTGCCGCCGCCGCCGGCTGCGCCGAGGACGCCATCGCCGCCTATGATCTGTTCCTCTACAGCCGCACGCCGGGCACCGTCTGGGGCGCGAAGAGCGAATTCTTCTCCTGCCCGCGCATCGATGATCTCGAATGTGCCTATACGTCCATGGCCGCCTTCCTTGGCAGCGAGCCGAAGCAGCATATCAGCGTGCTGGCCGTGATGGACAATGAAGAGGTCGGCAGCGGCTCCAAGCAGGGCGCGGATTCCACCTTCCTTGGCGACGTGCTTGCCCGCGCGGGCGCAGCCCTCGGCGCATCGGACAGCGAAATCCGCGCGGCCATCGCTTCCAGCTTCATGGTCTCCGCAGACAACGCGCACGCCGTGCATCCCAACCATCCGGAGAAATACGACGCGCAGAACCGCACCTTCATGAACGGCGGCGTCGTCATCAAGCACAACGCCAACCAGAAATACACCACCGACGCCGTATCCGATGCGGTGTTTACCGCCGTATGCGAAAAGGCCGGCGTGCCGGTGCAGCACTTTGCCAACCGCAGCGATGTGCTCGGCGGTTCCACGCTGGGCAACATCGCCAACACGCACGTCTCGATGAATACCGTCGATATCGGTCTTGCCCAACTGGCGATGCATTCCAGCTATGAAACCGCAGGCTGCGCCGACGTGGAATACATGATCCGCGCGCTTAAAGCCTTCTACAGCAGCGATATTCTCATGCAGGGCGACGGCGAATTCGACATCCTGTAATCGCATTATCCCGCCAAAAGGCCCCTCTCCCAGTTGGGAGAGGGGCCTTTGCTATTCCGGTTCAGTCACGTTCCCACTCGATGATCTTTCCGTCGGTCAGCATCTCAAACTCATAGCGCTTGCCGTCCAGTTCAGCCTCGCCCTCGTAGCGGAGCGCGCCGTCGTCATGATCCAGCTCCAGCTCCAGCACGGTAACCGCGCCCTTCTCTGCGGCGAGCTTCGCCGCCGCCTCGCTTGCCATCAGCGCGCCCTGCGGCATGGGATACATCTCCACGCGGCGGACTTCGTTCTTCTCCTCGAGCACCTTGCATACGCCAAGGGAATCTCCCTGCCGGAAGAACAGGTTCCATTCATAGCGTCCATCATCGCGCTCGCGTACAGCATAATCAAATTCCGCATTGGGCAGGCTCACCTTCGCAGCAGCCAGCGCGTTCTCCCGCTGCGCGGCGTGGGGATCCGCGCCCTCGGCCAAAACCTCGCCGGCGATCAAAACCAGGATCAGCGCCAGCAGAATCAGCATCCAGTTCTTCTTCATATTTCTTTCCTCCTTCATTTCAGGCGTATACATCTTATGCCGGAATCCCGTTCTTTTCGGGCCTTCCGTCGTGAACTGCGCCGTTTTTTCTTTTCTGGCGTCAGTATATCGCCCGAAGATGAATCCTGCATGAAAGAAATATGAGAATTATTTTCATTTTTCTTGTTTTTCCTCAGGGATGCGGACAGTAAAGCGGCTTCCCATCCCGGGAGCGCTGTTCACCTCCGCCATACCGCCATGCGCCTGCGCGCCTGCGCGGACGATGGCAAGGCCGATGCCCGTTCCGGGCGAGCTGCGCGCGCTGTCCGCGCGCCAGAAACGGTCAAATACACGCGGGAGCTCCTGCGGCGCAATGCCGCAGCCATCATCCTCCACGCTAAGGACAGCGTCGCCCGCTTCCCGGGTCAGGCTGATCGTCACCGTTCCTCCCTCCCTGCCATAGCGGATGGCATTGTCGATCAGATTGATGATCAGCCGCATCAGCATGGCGCGGTTTCCCGTCACGGGGCAGCTGCACAGCGCAGTTTGAAGGGCGATATGCTTTTCCTGCGCAACGGGCAGCATGTCTTCCGCTGCGCCGGCGGCAATCTCCTGCAGATCAAACCGGTCGTCCATGGGAAGCTGTCCCGCGTCCATTCTCGCGATCATCAGCAGATCGCGGACGAGCGCATGCATCTCCTCGCTTTGCTCCAGCATGCAGGCGATAGCCTCGTCCTTTTCCGCCATGTCCGTACGGCTGAGCGCATATTCCGCCTGCGTGCGCATGGCATTGAGCGGCGTGCGCAGCTCATGCGCAGCATCCGAGGTGAACTGGCGCTCGCTTTCGAAGGCCGTCTGCAATCGGCCGAGCATCTCATTCAGCGTATCCGCCAGCGCATGGAGCTCATCCCGCCTGCCTGCCGGCACGTCGATGCGCTGCGTCAGATCCCCTCCATGCGCAATCGACGCAGCCAGCTGCGTCATGTCCTTCACCGGACGAAAAGCGCGCGCCGTAATCAGATAGCCGCCCAGCAGCGCGGCGGCGGCCAGCAGCGGCAAAAGCCATGCGCCGTAATACGCGATCGAGCGATATGCGTCCGAATGGACGTCTGCCGTCGTATGCAGGCGCAGCCAGGTCTTTTCCATGCCCGGCACGGTGAGCAGCGTATCGAGAATGAACCATCTGTGTCCGTCCTGTTCAATGCGCTGAACAGCGCCGTCCTTAAACGGTGCATCCACGCGCAGCCTGCCGTAAATCAGGCTTCCATCATGCTCAAACAGCGCCGCATAGACATTGGGAAAGTCCTCCAGATCAGAATCAATCTCCATCATGCCATGCTCGATCTCCATCTCGTCCATGAGCACCACCGCTGCGCTGCGCAGAATGCCGCTGCAGTATCGCCTTGCAGCGTGCTCCGCAATCCCGACGAGAATCATGATCGCTGCCCCGCAGATCACCAGCAGCAGCGCCGCATACCACAGCGTGATACGCGCCTTAATCGACTGTGAAACCCGCTTCATGTTCCCTCCCGCAGGACATAGCCCGCATAGCGCACCGTATGAATGAGCTTGACTGCATGACCCTCGTCGATCTTCCTGCGCAGGCTGCGGATATACACGTCGATCATGTTGGATGCGCCCTCGTAATCATAGCTCCAGACATGTTCCAGAATCTGTCCGCGGGTGAGGACATGTCCCTTGTTGCGGATCATATACTCCAGAAGCGCATATTCACGGCTGGTCAGCGCAATCGCCTCGCCCGCGCGCAGGACGCTTCTCCGGTCCGCGTCGACGGTCAGATCCGCCAGCGTAAAGCAGTTGGTCGTCTGCCGCGTACGGCGCGTGAGCACGCGCAGACGCGCCGACAGCTCGTCATAGGCGAAGGGTTTGACCAGATAATCGTCCGCGCCCGCATTGAGCCCCTGCACGCGGTCGGAAACCGCGTCCCGCGCCGTCAGCAGCAGAACGGGCGCCTGCATGCCCGCGCCGCGCATCCTGCCCACCAGCGTCAGCCCGTCTATGCCGGGCATCATGATATCCAGCACGCACACGTCATACTCCGCACCGCGCAGATAGTCCCACGCATCCGTGCCGCTGTAGCATACGTCCACCGCGTAATGCTCTTCTCTCAGGCGCTTGGCCAGCGTGTCCGCCGTCAGGCGATCGTCTTCCGCAATCAGCAGGCGCATCCCATCCGCCCCTTTCTCCTGTTAGGGTATACCTGATTATAGCACAAAGGATACCCGTCCGACATGAGTCTCACATGAATCCTGCACGTTTTTTCCTTTTGAAGCCGCATTCCGCCCATACGCCGGAATATCAAAAAGGATCTCCCTCCCCTTCGGGGAGAGAGATCGCAATGCTATGCATTTAGGGAGAAAGCCAATCTGCTTTCTGATCAATCGCCGATAAGCGTCAGAACGTTCTTCACCACGTCCGGCTTGAGCACGAGGCTCACGCCGAGCTTCGCCGCTTCCGCCTTCACGGTCGTTTTGATCTTCTCCAGCTTTTCCTCGTCCAGGTCGGTCATGTCAATCGCCTGCCCGCCGGCAAACGGGATTTCCTCATACGGCGCGGTCTCGAAGGTCGCATCCGCAATCAGCGTCACGCGATCGGCCACTTCGACCGCAGCTGTGCCGGACAGGCCGAAGCTCTGACCATCCGTGGTGGTCATGCCGCTCATGGTCGCCGCCAGGACGGGATTGCCCGCGCCGTTTTCGCGCCAGCTGGCGATCAGGCTGCCCTCGAACATCTCGTTTTCCAGACCGCTTTCATCCACGGCGACGCTGAAATCAAGGTTTGTATCCAGACCGACGCCGAAAGAGGTATTGTCCTTCCGGTTGACGACGTCCGCCTGACCGATGATATAGGTTTCGTTCAAGCCGCCGACGTCCTGACCGAACTGCATGCGCAGATCGCCAATGACGCGGTTGTCGTTATAGATCTCCAGCTCGCCGTTGACCGCATGCAGGCGCTGCCAGTTATCGTCGGTCTTGATGGAGTAATTAAACGTACCCTCGTAGGGAAGATCCTCCGTAAACTTCTTGAGATCCGCATCAAAGCCGACCATGCCGCCGAAATCGTCATAGCTGACGACCATGCCCAGCACGTTCTCGGTGCTCTCTTCCCACATGTTGCGGGTGCACTTCATGAGCTTCTTGAAGAAATAGGAGATATCGTCGTAGCGGCAAAGCGCGCCGTCATCCGCAACGGACACAGAGGGCTGTACCCAGTCGACTGCCGGGTCGATCGTTTCCTCGGTCATCAGCGCATCGACAAACTGGCGCACCTGATAGCGGGTCACGCCATGCTCGGCAAGCACATCGGCCACAGCCTGCTGGAATTCGCCGTGATTGTCGCACAGCGTCATGGCGATGTCGCGCGGAAGCGTATTGAAGCGGTGCGCTTCGATGGTACCGATCATGCGCTGGGCAACCGGGTCGCGCGTCTCCGTCGCATCCAGATACGTATCATCGAAGACGTACAGCTGGCCGTCGGTGTCCATCTGCGCATAGGAAACCCAGCCCAGCAGATGGCCGATCAGCATGGAGAACACGTCGGCAGAGGTGATGCGCAGGCGCGTCATCGCCGGCAGCGCTTTAAAGGCCGCGATGCCCTCCTCCGTCTCGAAGTCGTATTGATATTCCTTTTCAAAGACGCTCAGGTCCAGATGACCATCCGCAAAGGTGCCCGCCGGCAGCGCGAGAACATACTGCCCCGTCAGGCTGCTCATCGCCTGCACAGAGCCGTCCTCGTAGATCAGCATGTCGCCGCTGAACAGCTCCGCACCGGACACGAGCAGATCCGCATGGATGCGTGCCGTTCCGAAGTCGTCGTAGAAAGACATCTGCAGCGTCGCGTTTTTGAGCAGATCCAGAGCCGCCTTGAGCTTGCCCTCCTCAAAGGGCACGGCCGCATCCACGCCGAAATTCACGGTCAGATTCATCTGCTCGCCCGCAATATAGCTGTCGCTGATTACGGTTTTCGTCAGCTCGCCTGCATAATAGCTGGGCATCGCCGCTTCCTCTGCGAGCGAAGCGCACGGCGCAAGGAGCATCACAGCGCTCAGCAGCAGGGAAAGGATTCTATTTTTCATGTTCTTACCTCCTTAACCGTTGCGCATCTTATAAACCGTTCAATCCGGTCTGGATTCTTTCTTTGACGTCCGCATCCAGCTGTGCATACACGGCGGCAGCCAGCTCCCGGACGGCTTCCTCATCCCATGCGCGCGCTTCCGCGTCCCGCAAAGACGCCTCGCCGCCAACGCGCATCGCGACGTCCATGCCGCCCTCGGCGTACGTGTTGCCGTCCAGCTTCAGGGTCAGCGTCAGCTGATCGGAAAGCTCAACCGCATCGTCATCCCCTTCGCGCGTGGCGAGTCCGATCACATGCTTGGTTTCCGCCTCCACGGCATTCAGGCGCTGCATCCGCCTTCCGGGGGTATTGTCCTGATGATTCAGCGTCGCGGTGATGGTGATCTTCTCCTGAAGGTTCTCTCCATCCGCCGTCCATGCGTTCTTGGTGGTCACGCTCAGGCGGCTGGAGATGCCGCTTCCGGCGAGCTTACCCGCCGCCTTGACGCTGCTGGTCACGCGCGCGGTGCCCGCCGCGTTCTTTTTGGTGATCTCACTGGAGCGCGTGGAGCTGTAGGACAGCTCCATGAAATTCTTCTCGTCCTGCTTGACCACCAGCTCGAACGTGTCCTTGGGCGCGCGGCCTGCGGGCTGACGCAGAAATCCGGTCACATGCCAGACCGCCTCATCCCCGCGCGCGATGCCGCCCGCCTCAAAGTCGATCCTCGTCAGGCGCGTTCCGTCGTCGGAGCGCGTCCGCCTCAGCACGAACGGCTCCGCTACGGAAAAGCCGAGAAGGAGTTCGTCGCCTGCCGAAAGGCCTTCCAGCCAGCCGGCGATTTCCTCGAGCTGCACGCGTTCGAGCACGGCCCTGCCGGCAAGCGCGCCAAGCAGCGCATCCGCATCGGACGCCTGCCCGTCCTTTGGCAGATCATATACGCCGAGCGTCTCCCCGTCGCGCACGAACGAAAGAAGCTCGCCGCCCGGCGCCGCCTCATAGCGGATCGTCATGCCCTCCAGCATCCCGGAAAGCACGCTCAGATCGCGCGCGAAGCCAGCGCGCACCACGTTCACATTCTCCGCCTCCGCGATCATCGCGGGCGCTTTCGCCTCGATTTCGCTCAGGCGGACAAGCCCGGGCGAAAAGCACTCGACGCCCGGCAGCTCCTGAGCGGCAGCCGCGCAGGAAAGCAGGGAAAGCAGCAGGAGCACCGCAGCCAATATACGTCGTTTCATCCTTTATCCTCCGCATCCGGCTCATGGCCGTCTGCATACAAGACGAACCGGAAAGGAATTTTCTTCCCGGATTATCGCTTATTCATCCCGCTCTGCGGGTTCATCCTCCCAGACGGCGACCTCGGGCAGGACGCTTTCATCCAGCACGATCGTCCCCGCGTCCAGATCGACTTCCTTCACCACGCGGCGAAGGGCGGGAATCATCATCTCCCCGCGCGGCGTATCGAACACATACACATCGCAGATGCTGTTGGGCGTCAGCACGTCGGTCAGCTCGCCGATCTCATTGCCCTGCGTATCCACGGCAGTCAGTCCCACCAGATCGCACACGAAGTTTTCGTCCTCGTCCAGGTCGATCGCATGCTCGCGGTCGACAAAGACCTGCACGCCGCGCAGCAGTTCCGCCGCATTGCGATCGGAAACGCCTTCGAGCTTCAGGAAGGCAAAGCCGTCGTAGGTGCGTCCCTTCTCCACGCGGACCTCTTCATATACGCCCTTTTTCAGCAGGAAAACGCTTTCAAGGCGGGCAAAGCGCGTCAGGTCGCTCGTCATCGCCTTCAGCTTGACCTCGCCCCGGATGCCCTGCGGCTTGACGATTTCACCGATCTGCAAATACTGCGTCTGCAATCTGTTCACCCTCATTTCACAAATCGTTTACATACACAACTGCCGCGCATCGCTGCGCGGCAGAGTATGTGTTTATCCGGCAGGCAGCCTGCCCCTTCATACGCCATTGTCCAGGCTATCACAGGATCTCCACGAACACGGGCTTCTCGTTGCGGGCGGTCGCTGCCTTGACCACGGCGCGGATGGACTTGGCAATACGGCCCTGTTTGCCGATTACCTTGCCCATATCATCCGGGCCTACACTCAGCTCGATGATGACAGATTCCGGACCGTCAACGGTCTTTACCTGCACCTGATCGGGATGATCCACGAGCGTCATGGCAATATAACGAACCAATTCTTCCATTGCTCAGCCCTCGCGGCGAAACGCCGATTAGGCGATCGCGCCGGTCTTCTTGAGCAGGGCGCGAACGGTGTCGGTCGGCTGGGCGCCGTTCTTGAGCCAGGTCTGGGCCTTCTCCACGTCGATCTTCAGCTCGACCGGATTGGAAACCGGGTTGTAGTAGCCGATCTCATCGACAAAACGGCCGTCGCGGGTCATGCGCTCATCGGCGACGACAACACGATAGAACGGCTTCTTCTTCATGCCCATTCTCTTCAGACGAATCTTAACCATAATTGTATCCTCCCTAAATTCTGATAAGATAGAATGTATTAACCACAATCTTTTGGATTGGCGGCGTCAGCGTGATGTTTCCCTGCTCAACGCATCGGGAACTTGAAGCGGCCTTTTCTGCCGCGCATCTGATTCATCATCATCTTCATCTGCTTCTTGGATTCTTCGAATTGACGAATCAGCTGATTGACGTCCTGAACGGTCGTTCCGCTGCCGGCCGCGATGCGGCGCCTGCGGCTCGCGTTGAGGACCTCCGGATGGCGGCGCTCCTTCGGCGTCATCGAGCGGATGATCGCCTCCGGCTTCTTCATCGCATCATCCGGGATGTCGATGTCGCCGATGTTGCTCATGCCCGGCAGCATCTTGAGGATGCCGGAGAGCGGGCCCATCTTCTTGATCTGCTGCATCTGGCTGAGGAAGTCGTCGAGCGTAAAGTCGGCGGTCTTCATTCTCTTGGCCAGGTCAGCGCTCTTTTCCGCATCCTCTTCGGAGACGTTTTCCTGAACCTTTTCGATGAGCGTGAGCATATCGCCCATGCCCAGGATTCGGGAAGCCATGCGCTCCGGATGGAACGGCTCGATATCGCCGAGCTTCTCGCCCGTGCCGGCAAACTTGATCGGCTTGCCCGTCACCGCGCGCACGGACAGCGCCGCACCGCCGCGGGTATCGCCGTCGAGCTTGGTGAGGATCACGCCGGTGACCTCAAGCTTCTCGTTGAACGTGTTGGCGACGTTGACCGCATCCTGACCGGTCATCGCGTCGATGGTCAGCAGGATTTCGCTCGGACCGACCGCCTCGCGCACGCGGGCGAGCTCGTCCATGAGCGTTTCGTCGATATGCAGGCGGCCAGCCGTATCCAGAATCACGACGTCGTGCTGGCGGCTGCGCGCGAACTCGACCGCTTCCTTCGCGGTCTGAACCGGATCCTGCGTGCCGCGCTCGAACACCGGAACGCCGACCTGCCCGCCGACGACCTGCAGCTGCTTGATGGCGGCCGGACGATAAATATCGCAGGCAACCAGAAGCGGCTTCTTGCCGTCCTTCTTGAGCCAATTGGCCAGCTTCGCGGACATCGTCGTTTTACCGGCGCCCTGCAGACCGCAGAGCATGAACACGGAAACCGGGGAAGAACTGTACTGCAGCCTCGCGTTGCTGCCGCCCATCAGCTGCGTCAGCTCTTCATTGACGATCTTGATGATCTGCTGCTGTGCGCTCAGGCTTTCCAGCGTTTCCTGTCCGACGCAGCGCTCGGTGGCTTTCTTGACAAAGTCCTTGACGACCTTGTAGTTGACGTCCGCCTCAAGCAGCGCCATGCGAACCTCGCGCATGACAAGCTTAACGTCTTCCTCCGTCAGCTTGCCCTTGCCGCGCATCTTTCCGAAGGCCTGCTGCAGTCTTTGCGTCAATCCTTCAAAGGCCATCTTACTCCTCCTCTTCAGAAAGCAGCCGTTCCAGAATCTCTCTGGCCTGCTGCGCCTTTGCCCCGGGCGCATCCCGGAGCGCTTCAAGTCCCTCGCTCAGCCCCTCCGTCAATCGGCGATAGCGTTTGAGCAGGCCGAGCTGACGTTCGTAGCTTTCGAGCTGCTGCGCGCCGCGGCGAACCGCGTCATGCACGCCCTGACGGGATATCCCCTCCTGCGCGGCGATTTCCGAAAACGAGAAATCCTCCTCGCAGTACAGCGAAAGCAGCTTCTGCTGGCGCTGTGTCAGCAAAGGCCCGTAGAAAGCAAACAGCCAGCCGGTTTCGAACTTGCCGTCCATCCGGATGCCTCCCCGCGCCTGTACTCGTAAAGTGTCTCAACTTGACAGCTCGATTATTATACGATGATTCGTCAGACCTGTCAATAGTTTTGTCAAGCACTTTTGCTTGACAAATGGTTTTTTTCTGATTTTTTCTGATTTTTTTCTGATTATTCTGCGCTTCTGCGGATTTCTTCGAGCGCCTGCTCAAAGGCGCGCCGTACCTGCCCGGCCGGCAGCGCAGAAACCGGGAGAATCTGCGCGGGCGCGCCCTCCGCCGCGCGGCGGCAGAGCCAGACCGTGTCATGCCACGCGCCGAATTTCCATCCCGTCTGGACATGATGGCCGCAGCGGACAAAGCCCAGCTGCTCATGCATGGCGATGCTGCCCGCATTGGAGCCCGTGATGACTGCATAGAAATTGACATATCCCTGCAACTCCAACAGGCGCATCAGCAGCCGATACAGCGGTTTGCCCATGCCTTTTCCCGTTCTGTCCATACGGAGATAGACAGACAGCTCCGCGTTCCAGTCAAACGCTGCGCGCTCTGCCTGCCTGTGCGCATAGGCATAGCCGATGATCCCGCCGTCCTCCTCCAGGACAAGATACGGGAACTGCGGCGCGATCTTCTTCATTCTTTCTGCAAACGCCTGAATATCAGGAACGTCCTTTTCGAAGGTGATCGCCGTCTTTTCGATATAGGGCGCATAGACCGCAAGGACGCCTGCCGCATCCCTGTCCGGGTCTGCAAACCGGATCGTCAGCATGGCTTAATCCTCCCCGACCTGCTGGCCGCGGCCGACGATCACGATGCTCGCGCAGACCAGCGCGAGCGCCAGCGCATAACGCAGAAGCGGCACCTGCGTCCCGGGATCCAGAATCAGCGAAAGCACCACGCCGAAGATCGGCTGCAGGAACATGAACGGCGCAATACGCGAAACCGGGTTATACTTGAGCAGCACGGACCAGATCGTATACGCCACGGCGGAAACCAGCGCGAGATACAGCAGCACAGCCAGCGCCGCAAAGCCGTTGGGACGCAGTCTGCCGCCCAGCAGGAAGCCGGCGCACGCCATGATCGCACCGCCGAGCATAAACTGCCAGCCGCTGAGCGCAACGGGATCTTCCCGGCGGGCAAAGTACTTGATCGTTCCCGCGCTGCATGCGCCCGCAATCATCGACAGGAACAGAAAACCTTCGCCCGTCAGCGTCATAGCGCCGCCAAAGCTGCCGCCGAGATTGACCACGACGATACCTGCCACGCCGACCGCGCCGCCGATCCATTTGAGCATGTTCATCTTCTCCGAGCGGAAGATATAGCTGGCAATCAGAATCGAGACAAACGCATTCAGGCCCTGGATGATCGAGCCCTTCACGCCCACCGTATGCGCGACGCCGATATAAAACAGCACATACTGCGTGACCGTCTGAAGCATGCCGAGCTTGAAGACCATGTGGATATTCGCCTTTTTCGGGCGGACCAGCCTGCGCTGAATCGCGCTGGTGAAAAGGATCGTCAGCGCGCCGGCGAGGAAAAAGCGGCATCCGGCAAACAGAATCTGCGTTGCCGTCTCGCCGGAAGGGATCCCGAACAGACGGTATCCGAGATTGATGAAGGGAATGGCGCTTCCCCAGAGCATATTGCACAGAATCGCCAGCGCGACCACGACTGGACCGCGGGCAAGCAGCGGCTGCTTTTCGTTCATAACCATAACCTCTTTTATACGGAATAGAGTCAGTATAGCATGTTTCAGGCAAAATGCAAGCGAGGCCCATGGATTTCGCCGTATCTTTATGCTATACTTTAGGATCGACGATACACACCGGAGGCAGAAAATCACATGGACATCCTCTATCACGACAAAGACCTCGCCGTATGCCTGAAACCCGTCGGGCTTGATGCCGAAAAGCAGGTGCCCGAAGCGCTGAAAAGCGCCCTCGGCGGCGAAATCTATACCGTTCACCGTCTCGATCTGAACGTCGGCGGCGTGATGATCTATGCCAGAACAAAGCCCGCCGCCGCCGCGCTCTCCCGCGCCATTTCGGAAGGCACGATGATCAAGGAATACGCCGCCATGGTACACGGCACGCCGCCGGAGCGGGGCGACTGGGAGGATCTGCTGTTCAAGGATTCCGCACGGAACAAGGTCTTCGTCGTCTCCCGCATGCGCGCGGGCGTCAGGCGCGCCCGTCTGGAATATGAGCGCATGACGGACGGCGATCCGTCCCTCGTGTTCATCCGCCTGCACACAGGCCGCAGCCATCAGATTCGCGTCCAGTTCGCCAGCCGCGGCTTTCCGCTTCTGGGCGATCATAAATACGGCGCGCGGGATGCGTTCACCGCGCCGCGCCTGTTCTCCCGCCGGATCACCTTCCCCTATCGGGGAAAAACCCTCTCCTTCGAAGCCCTTCCCGACTGGGCAAAACCCTGAACCGCGCTCCGCCCTGAGCCGGCGGGGCAGCCCTTCCCCGGTACAGCAAAGGACCTCTCCGCATGGGCGGAGAGGTCCTTGTTGTTTTGCATGAGATTTACAGGAAGTAGCGCACGCCGGATTCGAAGATCATCTGATCCTTGTTGCCCGGGATATTGCCCGCCACATACTTGCCGATACGCTCGCTGTGGCCCATCTTGCCCAGCACGCGGCCATCCGGAGAGCAGATGCCCTCGATCGCCCAGTAAGAGCCGTTCGGGTTGTTCGGCATGCCGGCAGACGGAATACCATACTCGTCGCAGTACTGCGTGACGATCTGGCCATTCTCCTGCAGGCGGCGCAGCTGACCCTCGCGGCAGACAAAGCGTCCCTCGCCGTGGGAGATCGCCACCTCATGGACGTCGCCGATATGCACGCCGTTCATCCAGGGGGACTTGACAGAGGAAACCACGGTATGCACATGCGTGGCGGCATGGCGGCCGATGGTGTTGTAGGTCAGGGTCGGATCCTCCTCGCCGAGGGTACGGATCTCGCCGTACGGGACGAGGCCCAGCTTGATCAGCGCCTGGAAGCCGTTGCAGATACCCAGCATCAGGCCGTCGCGGTTATCCAGCAGCTCCATGATCGCATCCATGATCCTCGGATTGCGCAGCGCAGTAGCGATGAACTTGCCGGAGCCGTCCGGTTCGTCGCCGGCGGAGAAGCCGCCCGGCAGCATGACGATCTGCGCCTTTTCAATGCCCTTGACGATCGCTTCAACGGACTCCTCGATGCCCTTGGCCGTCAGGTTGCGGAAGATGAAGGTTTCCACATCCGCGCCCGCGCGGCGGAAGGCCTTCGCGCTGTCAAGCTCGCAGTTGGTGCCCGGGAAGGACGGAATGAACACGCGCGGCTTCGCGACGCGGAGAGCAGGCTTGTTGGCGTTGCGCGCGGTGTACGGCTTGTACGGCGCGACAGAATGCTTGGATTCCGCGGTCGTCGGGAAGACGGACTCCAGCGGCGCCGTCCAGGCCTTGCGCGCCTCCTCGAGGGAGACGATCGTGCCCAGCGCGTTGATCATCGGATAATCCGAGGTGAAGCCCACGACCTCCAGACCCGCCGGAACCGGCGCGCCGTCGGCCAGCTCGCAGACGATGCTGCCGTAAAGCGGGAGGAACAGCTCGTCCTCGGAAACGCCGTCCAGGCTCACGCCGATGCGGCTGCCCATCGCCATCATCGTCACCGCAGCAGCGATACCGCCGCGGCCCACGGTATGAGCAGAGAGCACATCGCCGCGCTCGATTGCCTGGCGCAGCAGGTCATAGCGCATGAGCGCCTTGTCGTATTCCGGCACAAGGTGCGCATCGACCGGCAGGCGCAGCAGCGCGATACGATGGTCGCCGCCCTTGAAATCCGTAGAGATGACGTTCTTGGCCTCAACAGCGCTCACCGCAAAGGAAACGAGCGTCGGCGGAACGTGAATATCCTCAAACGTACCGGACATGGAGTCCTTGCCGCCGATGGAGGCCGTACCGAAGCCCATCTGCGCGGAGAGACCGCCCAGCAGCGCCGCCGCCGGCTTGCCCCAGCGCTCCGGCACCTTGCCCAGCTTCTCAAAATACTCCTGGAAGGTGAGGCGCGCCCTGGTGACGTCGCCGCCCGCGGCGCAGATCTTCGCCAGGGATTCGGTCACCGCATAAACGGCGCCATGGAACGGGCTCCACTCGCTCAGGTACGGATCGTAGCCATGGGACATCAGTGTCGCGGTCGTCGTCTCGCCGTCGGTCGGGATCAGCGCCGCCATCGCCTCGTTCGGGCTCTCGCGGTAGAGACCGCCGTACGGAGCGAGGATCGTGCTCGCGCCGATGGTGCCGTCAAAGCGCTCGACCATGCCCTTCTGAGAGCAGACATTCAAATCGCCCAGCATCGCCAGCCACGCCTCGCGCACGGTTTTGTCGCGGGCAAAGTCCGGCTTCGCGGTCAGGTAGGCCTTTCCGGCGTCCGGCGCAGCGATCACGGCCGCCGCGTGCTGGGTCACGCCGTTGGTATCCAGGAACTCACGGGAAAGATCCACGATGGTCTTGCCGCGCCAGTGCATGACCAGGCGCGCCTCCTCCGTGACGACCGCAACCTGCGTCGCCTCGAGGTTTTCTTCATACGCCATCTGCTTGAAGCGCTCGACCATATTGCTTTCGATGACGCAGGCCATGCGCTCCTGAGATTCGGAGATCGCCAGCTCGGTGCCGTCGAGGCCTTCGTACTTCTTGGGCACGTTGTCCAGCTCAATCACCAGACCCGGCGCCAGCTCGCCCACGGCGACGCACACGCCGCCCGCGCCAAAGTCGTTGCAGCGCTTAACCATCTGCGCGAACTCCGCATTGCGGAAAAGACGCTGGATGCAGCGCTCCGTCGGCGGGTTGCCCTTCTGAACCTCCGCGCCGCAGGTGGACAGGGATTCAACGCTGTGCGCCTTGGAGGAGCCGGTCGCGCCGCCGCAGCCGTCGCGGCCGGTACGGCCGCCCAGCAGCATCACCGCG
The DNA here is from genome assembly GCA_017436605.1 of Clostridia bacterium. Lineage (GTDB taxonomy): Bacteria > Bacillota > Clostridia > Christensenellales > Aristaeellaceae > Ventricola. Next base: position 32,886 of record JAFSCW010000027.1, read on the forward strand.
TCGCCCGGGGCCGGCTGGCCGCGGCGGACATGGTCGCGCGGAGTCGCCGCGATGACAGCGCCGAGCTCCAGCCTCTTGGCGACAAAGCCCGGATGATAATACTCCTGAACCTTGCCGGCCGCCAGACCGATCTGGTTGCCGTAGGAAGAATAGCCCTGCGCAGCGGTCGTGGTGATGCGGCGCTGCGGGAGCTTGCCCGCGCGGGTGCGGCTGTAGGGCACGCGCGGATCGCCGGAGCCGGTAATGCGCATCGCCTGATAGACATAGCTGCGGCCGGAGAGCGGATCGCGGATCGCGCCGCCCAGACAGGTCGCCGCGCCGCCGAATCCCTCGATCTCGGTCGGATGGTTGTGGGTCTCGTTCTTGAACATGATGAGCCACGGCTCTTCCTTGCCGTCGACATTCGCGGTGACGACGATCGAGCAGGCGTTGATCTCATCGGAGGCGTCCAGATCGTCCAGCTTGCCGATCTTCCTGAGCGCCTTCGCGCCGAGGGTCGCCATGTCCATGAGGGACACGTCCTTCTTCCTCTCGCCGTAGACGTCCTTGCGGGTGTCGATGTACAGCTCGTACGCCGCCTTAATCGGCTCAGCGAATTCGCCGGTTTCGAACTGGAAATCGTCAATCGCGGTCAGGAAGGTCGTATGGCGGCAGTGATCGGACCAGTAGGTGTCGATTGCGCGCAGCTCGGTGATGGACGGATCACGCTTCTCGGTATCGCGGAAATAATCGCGGCAGAAGCACAGATCCTCCGCGCTCATCGCCATGCCCATGGAGCGGACCATGTTCTCCAGCGCCTTATCGTTCATGGTGATAAAGCCTTCGATCACAGCGACGTCAGCGGGGACGTCGGCGGTCATCGCGAGGGTCTCCGGCTTTTCCATGGACGCGCGGCGGGACTCGACCGGGTTGATCAGATGGGCCGCAACCGCGTCCATCATCTGGCCCGTCACCTGCGCGCCTTCGACGGCATAGACCTTCGCGCAGGCGACCTTCGGGCGCGCTTCGTTCGGGCTGAGCAGCTGCAGGCACTGGCTGGCGCTGTCGGCGCGCTGATCATACTGGCCGGGCAGATATTCCACGGCAAGCAGATGCGCGTCCATCTCCGGAAGCACCTCGTCATAAATCATATCGACATTCGGTTCGGAGAAGATGATGCCCTTTGCGCTCTCAAGCGCAGCCTCAGACAGGCCCTCCACATCATAACGCTGGAAAACGCGCACGCGCTCAATCGCCTGCGTGCCGAGCACCTCACACAGTTCGCGGCACAGCTGCTGCGCAGAAACGTCATAGCCCGGACGCTTTTCTGCATAGATTCTTTTAACCTGACTCACGATAATCCTCCTCCGTGTATAAAGCGGAAAAATTATGGATACCTATTCGGGATGCCAAAGCATGTCTTATAAACAAGCACTATTTTTATTATAGCATCAAACACCACCCATTTCAATTATTCTCCGATTCTTTTCAGAAGTTGTACGGTTAATTGTTCGCATTATGTCGAACATTGACAACAAACCGTTTCATCGTATATCATATATAAGCTATTGAATCCATACCGGAGAGGAGGAGGGTCATGTCGTCGTTTTCGCTTCGTCTCCTTGCGATGCTCACCATGTTCGTCGATCACGCCGGTCTTGCCCTGTTCCCCGGGCTCGGCGTGTTCCGCTGTATCGGCCGCCTCTCCTTCCCGCTGTATTGCTTTTTGCTGGTTCAGGGCTATATCCACACGCGGAACCTGCGCGCCTACGCGAGGCGGCTGCTTCTTCTGGCGCTTCTTTCCGAAATCCCGTTTGATCTGATGATCTTCGGCCGGATTTCCAGCGGCGCAGAGCAGAATGTGCTGTTCTCCCTGCTCCTCGGTCTCGGCGCAGTCTATGCGGCCGATACGCTTCGCGGCCGTCCGCTGCATGCCCTTCTCGCCGCCGCGACGCTGTGCATGGGCGCGATGGCCGCCCGGGTCAGCTACGGCTGGCTGGGCGTCGCGCTGTGTCTGGGCGCATATTACGCAGGCCCCGGCAAAGCGCAGCTTGCGCTTTCCTTCTTCTGCACGCTGCTCGTCTATTCGCTCAGTCTCCGGCTCTCCGGCGTCGCGCAGAGCTGGGTGCTGGTTTCGCTGTGCGCGCTTTTTTCCCTGCCGTTTCTTCTTGCCTATAACGGACGCAGAGGCGTCCGTCAGGCGTTTATTTCCTTCCTCTTCTATGCGGCGTATCCCCTTCATCTGCTTGCCCTCGTATACCTGCGCGCCCTGCGGATCATCCCGCCGTATTTCCTGCAGTGACGCCGCTTCTGTCGCGCCCAAACAGAAAAAGCTCCCTCCCCGTTCGGGGAAAGAGCTGAAATCCAGAGCGTCCGGACAATCCGGCGCTTTTTTGTTATGCGCGCTTTTGGCGCATCCGGTCCACGCATATCCAAAGCTGCTGATGCGCCAGATGAAACAGCCAGCCGGCGAGGATCACAATCGGAATGGTGATCACGTTGATGGCCAGATAGCTGACGCGCCCCTCAAGAAAGGAATACATCCTGATATACAGCCATTGATGGCAGCAGTACAATTCCAGCGTAAACGTGCCGACAAAGCGCAGCAGCCCCATGAACGGCCTGGCGATTCTGCCCGCCGCGCCGCCCTCCAGCAGCGCAAACAGACCCGCCAGCAAAAAGCACAGCGGCACCGCGCAGAACGCCGAGCCGGCGAAAAGCGCCTGAGGAATCGCCTGCACAAGGCCCTTGGTGCCCGCCCTCATCAGCAGAAAGCCTGCGGCCACGCCCACCAGGCAAAGCGCCCAATGCTCGGGGTGCATCTTCATGTCCCGCTCCCTGCCCGCCTCGCCGAACCACACGCCAAGCAGGAACGAAGGAAGCCGATTGTAGAATGTCCACAGGTCGCTGCGCATGGTCTCGCGCAGCAGCAGCGCCCCGCACAGCCAGACGATCAGCATGCAGCCGGTCGCCGCCGTCTTGTCCCTTGCCCGGCAAAGCAGCGCATGATAGGCGGGAAACAGCGCATACAGCACCAGAATCGCCGGAATGAACCACAGCAGCGCCTGAAAGTCCTCCGTCACGAACACCACGCCCGTCGCATAGCGCAGAATCTTTCCATATTCCCACCGGCCGTGGATCGCATGCGCGGCAAGCATGACCCAATACGGCACGAGGATGCGGCGCAGCCGGCCGGCATAGAATTCGCGGAGCGTCTTTTTGCGGATGGCATAGGTCAGCCCCATGCCGGAGAGAAAAAAGAAGAAGTCCACGCCTATCAGGCCGTTCCATTTGATGAAATTCTCAACCGCGCCGAGGAACGGGCGGTTGGGGACGATCAGCAGCCAGCAATGAAACACCACGATCCACAGCTGCGCAAAGCCCATCAGCGCGCCCCTGTACCGGCTCAGAAGCCGCGTCGCGTTCATAGGCAATCCCCCTTATCTGAGCAGGAAATACACCGCGACCAGCGCGCCCAGCGCGATGCGGTACCAGCCGAAGGCCGTGAAGCTGTGGCGCTTGATATAGCCGATAAACGTCCTGATCGCCACGATGGAGACGACAAATGCCGTCGCGCAGCCCACCAGCAGGATCATCAGCTCCGCCGCCGTAAAGCTCAGGCCGAACTTGAGAATCTTCAGCAGGCTCGCGCCCGCCATCGTCGGAATCGACATGAAGAAGCTGAACTCGCTCGCCGCCGCGCGGGAGCAGCCCATCAGGATGCCGCCCAGAATCGTCGCGCCGGAGCGGCTCGTTCCCGGAACGAGCGAGAGCACCTGGAACAGGCCAATCAGCAGCGCCGTGCGCATGTCGATCAGCTCGGCGCTCTGAATACGCGCGCGTCTGTTCGTCTGCCTGCGTTCGATCAAGATAAACGCCGCGCCATAAAGCACCAGCATCGCCGCAACGACCGGCGCATTGTGCAGGTGCGCGTCCATCCAGTCGTCAAACGGAATCCCGACCAGCGCGCTGGGCAGAATCGCCACGACGACGCGAAGCCAGAGCCCGACCGTATCCATCTTCACCCACGAAAGCAGGCCGCCGTCCTTATGCCCGCGGACAAACGGCCAGAGCTTGGGAAAATACAGCACGACGACGGCGAGAATTGCGCCGAGCTGGATGACGACATTGAACATCTCCTTGAAGGCGTCGCTCATCTGAAGCCGGACAAACTCATCGAGCAGAATCATATGGCCTGTCGAGCTGATCGGCAGCCATTCCGTCACGCCTTCGACCACACCGAAAAGCACAGCCTTCAGCGTTTCCATCATCAGGTTCATCGGTTACCTCTTTCCCGGGACGATCACGCCCGCATCCTTATTCAAAACGGATTAAAACTCGAAATCCTCCGCACTGCGCACGGAAAGCCTTGCAGGCCGCTCCGGCTGCTTCGCCGCCTCCCGCTGAAGCGCCTCGCGCTCTCTCGCCTGTCTCTCCTGCGCGTATTCCGCTTTGGCGCGCATGCGCTGCATCAGCTGCTGCAGCGGCGCCATGGCGGCAAGATCGCGCGCGAGGATATCCGCCATCTGATGTGTATGCAGCGCGGCCCATTCCTCCTGCGTTCCCTCGTGCTCCATGCCGAAACCTTTTTTGACATACAGAAAGCGCAGATCCTCCGGCACATCGTCCGGCACGGCGATTTTCTTGTAGCTTTCCCCGTAGATGCTGAAATCGCTCCGGATCCGGGAATGGGCAAACGCCTCGCGCACCTCGTCCGGATTTTCCCGGATCGTCAGGCGCAGCGCATCCATCAGCGGCTTATCCGTGCTGTAGCAGCCGCAGCCCCAGGAAAGCCAGTCCGGCCCAAAGCCCCAGTACATGCCAAAGCCCTCGCTGCGTCTTTCGGCAGGATAGCGCCATCCGAGCCAGACATGATCCCGGAAGGGCGATTTATCCTTGGTAAAGCGCGTATCCCGGCGGATGCGCGACATCGTGCGCCCCGGCCTCGTATCGAGCTTGGGATCGATCAGCTGAACGACGGGCGCCACCTCATCGCACAGAGCGCGCAGCGGCTTTTTGACATGCTCCTCGTAGCGCTGGCGGTTGTTTTCATAAAAGGTCTGATTGTTATTGAAGCGGATGTCGCTGAGAAAATCCAGCGCCTCCTGCGAAAATCCATGAAATGCCATAATGCCTCCTTATCGGGCCTCATTATATCATGCACATCTGTCCGATTCAAGCCGCAAAAGCGGCCAATGACCCGTCCGTACCGCAGCGCGGTTTTTCCCCTCCAGCACACAGGAAAAGCCGCCGGATCAAATCCGGCGGCTTTGCAGCTTACTCGAACAGGTCGTCCTCAGCGTCGTCCGCATATTCGATTTCCTCGAACATGTCGTCCTCGTCCTTATTTTTTTCCTTGCGTCCGAAGAGGAAGTTCTTCTTTTTCTTCATCGGCTTGATCTCGCCGCGCGTCTGACCCTTATGGCTCTTCCTGAAATTGTCCTCGCGCTGCTCCGCGGTGCGGATCTCTTCGATCTGGCCGCGGCTGATGCGGATGGTCGCCTCTTCCGCCTTCGGCTCCTCAGCCTTGACTTCGGGCGTCTTTTCCTTCTTCTCCAGCCTGGTGAGCTCTTCTTCGATGTTCCTGCGCGGCTCGGCCTTACGGACGTCCGCCTTCGGCGCTTCCTTCGCAGGCTCGGCAGTCTTCTTCTGCGCCGCCTGCTCCTCCTGAATCTCCTTCTCCATCTGAATCTTGCCGAAGATTCGGGTCTGAGAATCGTCCACCTTGCCCTGCGCAACAAATTCCGGGCGCTGATCGACCGGCGCAACGCGCAGCGTTTCATCCGTCGGGATCTCCTGCACGGCGCGGCGGCGGCGGTTTTCCTCGTTCACCTGGCGCATCGCATCCTTGGCCGGCGTCGCGGATACGGCCTGCGCGCTCTGCTTCCTGGCGGAAGCTTCCGTCATGCGGCTCGCTTCCTCCTCCGTCAGTTCGCTGACGGGGACGATCGCCTCATCCTTCAGGGCTTCCTTCCTGCCCTTTCCGGCCTTCTTATCCTGCTTTGCGTCTTCCTTGCGCTCCGGCGCATTTCTGCGGCGGCGAACGACGCCTCTGTGGTTGCGCACGTCCGGCGTACGCTCGATGGTATCAATCGCCTGCTCCATGCGCTTTTTGCGCTTCGCGCTGCTCACGCCGCTGACCGTCAGAATCGCGATAATCGCAGCGGCCAGCGCGGCGGCGACGCCGTAAAGCACATTCAGGTTCACATGCTCGGAAATGATTTCACCGAGGGTCGGCGCCGGGGTCGCAGTCGGCACCGGGGTCGGCGTCGGCGGGACAGGCGTCGGGGTCGGCACGGCGGTCGGCGTCGGGGTCGGCGCCAGATAGCCGATTTCAAGGATGTTGGAGGCGTAGCTCTTCTCTACGCCGGCGCCGTCGCGGCCGGAGACCTCGAACTGGAACTTGCCGGCGATGCTCGTCTCCAGATCAAAAACGACGGTGCGGCTTTCGCCCGCCGGAAGAGACGGGATCTTCGCCACGGTCGTGCCCGCCTGAAGGATGGTCAGGTTCGTCGCATCGTACTCGCCGATGTTCTCAACCACCACGCCAAAGCGCAATACAGCCGGTTCGCTGTGGATGACGTCGGCGGCGCTGTCAGCCATGACGTTCAGAATCAGCGCATTGGTCGCATCCTGCGTCGTGATCTCCAGCTCGGAGGACACCACGCCGACGGTCTCGCCGCTTTCATCCGTGCCGGAAACGGAAGCGGTCAGCACCGCATCCTGCGCGCTCCAGAGCACCTCCTGCTCATAGGAAGCGCCGGGCGCCAGCTCCACGCCGGAAACGGCAGCCGTGCCGTCGCTGAGCATGACGTTCAGGCCGGAATAGGCATGATCGCCCGTATTCTTGAGCGCAAGCTGCAGCGGCAGCTTCTCGCCCGGGTATACGTTCTTGCTGTTTTCGGCGGTCAGCTCGATCTCCAGGCCGTCCTCGGCCACGGTGATCGTCTTGCGCGCCATATCGGAAATGGTCAGGCTCTTTTTCGCATTGGCCGCCTGATAGGTGATCGACGGCTTGCTCACCAGCTCCTTGCTGCCCATGGTGAACGAATCGGTGAGGGTCACCTTCTCGCCCACGGACAAAGAAGCGGCGGTAAGCTCCTCCTTGCTGACGCCATCGTTTTCAATGACGATGTTGCGCAGCTCGACATTGCCGGTGTTGGAGAGCGTATAGGAGAGCGTAACCGTCTGTCCCTCGCGTGCGCTGACGGGAGAAACGCTGTACGTCGCAGTCAGGCGCGGCGCAGCTTCCTCGGTCTGGATCGTCACGGGAACGGTGCGGGTCGTCTCGGTCGGTCCGTTGGCGGTATCGACGGTGTACCTGATATAGTACTTGATCTTGCCCTCGTCGATCTGATCGCGCGTCACGTTCCACTTTCCGGTATACGTCACGCTCTGTTCGCCCTTCAGGCCGCTGTATTTCTGAACAGAGATGCCTTCCGGATTAAAGAGGGTGATCTCCTCTTCCATATCCGTCTGGCTGCTGTTGTAAACCTTGATGGTGATGGAAACCTCCTGTTCGGAGATCACCGACTGCGGCTCGCTGAGCGAAGAGACACGGATCGGATCCGCATCCGCCATCGCGCCGCCGCACAAAAACAGCATGAGCACGGTCATGACCAGCGCCAAAGCGCTGCGGATGCTTCTTGAGCGATTGTCCATTCTTACGTTCAGGGCCGGATTCCGGCCCCTTCCTCCCTTCCCCGGCAGAGAAATCCGCCGATCTATGTCGAAAGCGTACACACATCCACTTTGGTTTATTGTATTCGATTCCTGCGCTTCTGTCAAGTATCGTCGCATTTTGACAAATCATTCGTTTTATACCAGAAAACCAGCTGCAGCAAGCCCTACCGCATAGGCCGCAAGCGAAACGGGCAGCGCATAGCGCGCGCTTTTGACGCCCGCCGCGCCCATATACAAAGCGCCGGTAAAGAGAATCGTCTCGTTCGCGCCGCATACGACGCATGCCAGCCGCCCGGCCCGGCTATCCGGCCCGCAGGCTTCCAGCACGCTGGCGACGAGCGACAGCGCCGCCGAGCCCGACAGCGGCCTCAGCAGCGCAATGGGCGCAATCTCCCGCGGAAGGCCGAGCAGCGACAGCACCGGCGCGAGAAATCCGCACAGCGCATCCAGCACGCCCGTCTCCCGCAGGAGCGATGAGGCGGAAAGGATCGCGCACAGATACGGCGCCATATGAAGCAGCGTGATCAGGCCCTCCTTCGCCCCGCGGACAAACGCGCTGTATACGTCAATGCGCGCGCGCATTCCCGTCAGCACCACCAGCACCACCAGCGACGGCAGAATCACAGACGAATCAGCCACGGCTTTTGCTCCTTCCCGCAAAGAATCTGCACAGGGTAATTCCTGTCAGCATGGATACCGCTGTGACAATCAGCGTCGGAAGCACGATATCCGCAGCGCGATCCGACCCGGCCGCCGCGCGCAGGGCGATCGCCGTGGAGGGCAGAAGCTGCACGCTGCACATGTTCATGACCAGAAACAGCTCCATCGCATCGCCCGGTCTTCCGTCGTCCGTCTTTCTCAAAGCCTTCATCGCGGCCAGGCCCGCGGGCGTCGCCGCCCCGCCCATGCCCAGCATATCCGCCGAAAGGTTCATGCAGATCTCCGGAAGCGCCGCCTCCTCGCCGGGCTGAAACGGAAAGAGCCTGCGCATCGGCCGCTCCAGCGCGCGCGAGAGCGCCTCTGCCGCGCCGCTTTCCCGCAGGATCTGCATCAGCCCGCCAAAGAACGCATACGCGCCCGCCATCGACATGCAGAAGGACACGGCCTCCCCGCCGCCGGAAAAGAGCGCCGCCTGCGCCCCGGCAAAATCCCCGTTCACAGCAGCCGCTGCCATACCGGCCAGCAGCATCGCACAAAACACCCTGTTCATCCCATCACCCGGGCAAGCCTATGTAATCCGGCGCAAAAAAAGAAGACGGCCCAAGGGCCGCCTTCCCAGCGCATCCGCTCATCCGTTTCCGGCGAGCGCAGAGTCATACTTCATTTCTTCCACGACGCCGCTTTCAGCATTGATTCTGGCCCAGTACAGGCCGTCGCCGTCCGCGTGCACGACATCCTCATCCTGATGCAGCCAGAACCAGACCTCGCAGATCGTCTTTCCATCCCGGATCGCATAGGTATATCCCGCATAATCCTTTTCGTAGATCATCTGTGCAAGCTGTTCCTGCGTCAGCCCGTATTCCAGCGCAAAGGCCTTTTTGGCGATCGCAATCGCCTCTTCCTCGCTGACGCTGATGCGCGCCCGATCGATCTGCACATCATCAAGCTTGACGACAGTCGCATCGCCGCCCTTGGTGATGGAGATGGTCATGTCCTCGCCGTCCATCTGCGCGCGAATCTCCTGCGCTTTGCGATAGCCGCGGGAAATCCCGTTTTCCTTCCTGGCCATCTCCAGCAGAATTTCGATCTGCTTCGCGCCCCAGGCGTACGCGTCCAGCTCGCCCTCGGTGGACTGTCCGTCCTTCGACCAGGAAACCACCGCGTCTCCGTCCCTGATCACCACGGTATACTCGCCCAGCACATGGTGCATGCCGTCCATGCCGCTGAAGACGACGGTCGTCACGCCGTTTTCCTCGCTCACCTCTTCGGCAAAATAGGTCTGCATCTCCTCGGTGATGCCGTATTCCTCCGCCAGCGCCCTGTGCGCAAGACGCACCGCGTCGTATTCATTGGAAAAGAGCAGGCCCGCCGCGCCGGCAGCAGCCGCAGTCACCAGCATCGCCGCGCATATCGCCAGCGCTGCAGCCCGGCGCATGCGCATGCGGCGCAGTGGCTTTTCTTCCAGCGCGTTCAAAACGTTTTTCACCCGCATATCGAATCCCTCCTTCGGCTGATATACCTTCACGAGGTCTTCCCGCTTCATACGTCCATCTCCTCTCCGATCATTTCTTTGAGCCTTTGCCGCGCCCGGGAAAGCCCCGCGCAGACCGCGCCCTTCGTCGTGCTCATGATCCGCGCCGTTTCGCGCACGTCATAGCCCTCCATATAATGGAGCACAATCATCGTCCTGTGCCGCCGGGGCAGCTGCTCGAGCGCCTCCCGCAGGGCGACGACGCGCCCGTCCTCATCCTGCGCCGCCTCCGGCAGCTGCTCCACGGGGACGCTGCGTTTCTGCTTCCGCTGGATATTCACACATTCCCTGATCAGGATCCGCGTGATCCATGTGCGAAAGAGCGTCTCATCGCGCAGCGTATGCCGCTTTTCCCACGCCCTGGTGATCGCCTCCGACACGGCGTCCAGCCGGTCGCTCTCGCCCTGCAGATAGCTCGCCGCCACGCGGTACAGGCTGCCCTGCAGGTCCGTTACCCGCCGGGCGAATTGTTCCTTATCCACGGGTTTCCTCCTTGTGTTGTGTCGTTGCTCAAGCGCTTTTGCGATCATTAGACGGACAAAGGGAGCCAAAGATTCGCACAAAGTCGCTCCCACCCGTAAAACGGGTGGCTCGCTCAGGGGGTATAACCCCCTAACACTAAGCCAGCGCCTAAAGACGCTGGCTTTCGCTTCGCTCCAGCCACTTTGCTCTTGTCTCTTTAGCCGCCCTTAAAAGGGCTTC
>JAFSCW010000028.1 GCA_017436605.1 Clostridia bacterium
CAATGGCGACCTTTTTTGACAGTCTGAAGCCTTTATCCATTCGGATAAAGGCTGGTGCCGGTGGTGGGACTCGCGCCGGCCTGCGGCCTATCACGCCGGGGAGCTCGGAAAGCCCCACAGGGGCATTCCGTCCTTCGGACCGCCCCGTTCTCGTCCCACCACCACGATTCTGCTGCTAAGAAAAAAGCCTTTATCCATTCGGATAAAGGCTGGTGCCGGTGGTGGGACTCGAACCCACACGGGTCTCCCCAACGGATTTTGAATCCGTCACGTCTGCCATTCCATCACACCGGCAATGACGGGAAAAGACTTCATTCAGTATAGCCAATCAGGCAGGATAAGTCAAGAGATAGCGGGAATTTTATGATTAACCCAGCAGGTCGATGTACCGGTCGCAGGTGCGCCTGCGCGGATGTTCGACGGCCTGATAGCGGGAAAGCGCCTTTTCCTTCATGATGGTATCGGAAACGAAGCAGCAGAGCTCGAGAAGGAATACAACGGCGAAAAACAGAGAAAAAATCAACAGCGGCAAAACAGCGTTCTCCTTTTGTATCATGGTATGGCGTCATGGTATGGCGCCATGATCACGGAGGCGTCAGAATCGGATAGACGGATAAAAAATGATCTGACGTCTGACGTGTTCCTTGAGGCAACAGCGGTGATTATATCATGAAGTATGCGGAAAGGGAAGCAAAGTTTTATTACATTTTTGTGAACAGAATATTTCGGCTCCGTCCGGGAAGCGGATTCTTAACGTACGCTTGACGTCCGGATATGCTATAATCATATGAAAAATGGAGAGGTTTCGGTTCATGCAGAGAATACTGACATGGTGTCGTGAGGCGATGATCCCGAGGGGACAGAGCAGAAAGCAGATTATCAGAGATATGATCATCACGGCTGCCCTGCTGGCGGCGGCGGCTCTGTTTTGCGCGGTGCTCAATTCCGCCGGACACAGCGACAGCGCGATGCCGATGGTGTTTGTGCTTGCCGTCCTGCTGACGGCAAGATGTACGGAGGGATATCTGTACGGTATTCTCGCGTCCATTATGTCGGTTTTCGGCGTAAACTTCGCCTTCACCTATCCCTATTTCGAGTTCAACTTCAGCATTACCGGTTATCCGCTGACCTTCCTGACGATGTTTGCGGTGTCCATGGTCGTGGGCATGCTGACCGAGCAGGTCAAACGGCAGGGAAGAATTGAGGCGGAAATCGAGAGAGAAAAAATGAAGGCCAATCTGCTGCGCAGCGTGTCGCATGATCTGCGGACGCCGCTGACGTCGATCATCGGTTCGTCGACCGTGCTCCTTGAGCACGGGAAATCGCTCGATGAAGATGAGAAGACGGAGATGCTCGAGCATGTCCGCGAAGAGGCGCAGTGGCTGGTTCGCCTTGTGGAGAATATTCTTTCGGTCACGCGGATCCAGAGCAATGAGGTCCGCCTGAAAAAGGAGCCGGAGGCTGCCGAGGAAATCGCGTCGGAGGCCGTGGCCAAGTTCCGGGCAAACAGGAAAATGCCGGTGCGCGTCCATGTGCCGGACGAGCTTTTGATGGTGCCGATGGATGCGACGCTGATCGAGCAGGTGATGGTGAACCTGATGGAGAACGTGGTCAACCATGCGGTCGGCGCGACGGAGATTGAAATCAGGATTGTGCGTGAAAAAGGCGTCGCCCGATTCAGCGTCAAGGACGACGGGCCGGGCTTTGACGAGGCGGTTCTGCCGAAGCTCTTTGACGATCTGTTCCCGCATGCACAGGAAAAGAACGCGGATGGAAGGCGCAATATGGGCATCGGACTTTCGGCCTGCATGAGCATTGTCAAGGCGCATGGAGGAACGATGTACGCTGAGAATCTGCCCGAAGGCGGCGCGTGCGTGCGCTTCGAATTACCGATTGAGGAGGACATGGAAAATGGCGGTTAAGGGAAAGATTCTGATCATCGAGGACGATCGTGCGATCTGCAGTTTTATGCGCCGCGTGCTGGAAGCCAACGGCTACGAAACGCTGAACGCATCGACAGGGCGCGAGGCCATCAGCATGCTGGCGTCGCATTGTCCGGATCTGGCGATTCTGGATCTCGGTCTTCCGGATATGGACGGCATGGAGGTGCTGACGGATCTGCGGCGCTGGTCGCTGATGCCTGTGGTGGTGGTCTCCGCGCGCACGGACGAGCGCGAGAAGGTCAGCGCGCTGGACGCCGGGGCGGATGATTATATCACCAAGCCCTTCGGCACGTCCGAACTGCTGGCCCGTATCCGCACGGCCATCCGCCATACACGCACGACGAGCGGCAATTCATCCATCGCCCGCAGCAACCGCTTTTCTGCTAAGGGGCTTGTCATTGATTACGACAAGTACCGCGCCTATATCAATGGCAGCGATGCGAACCTGACGCAGAATGAATTCAAGCTGGTCGCGCTGCTGGGCCGCTATGCGGGCCGCGTGCTGACCTATGACTACCTGATCCGCGAAATCTGGGGACCGAACAAGGCGTATGACAATCAGATCCTGCGTGTGAATATGGCGAATATCCGCCGCAAGATCGAGAAGAATCCGGCCGAGCCGCAGTACATCTTTACCGAGGTCGGCGTCGGCTATCGGATGATCGAAGGCGACTGAGCGCCTGCGCGGCCGTCCCCGGGGAAGGAAGCGCGCGGGACGGGGAATTCCGGAAACCCCATCGGCATGCCGATCAATATAATCAGAAGGAGAGGCCGCGGCCTCTCTTTTTCAGTATTGGATGTATTCTGCTGAATTCTATGGAAAACTTGCCCATTTACATCAGGCCGCCCAAGGCGTATAATGAATTTCATCTTTGCATTGAAATCTCTGCATGCTTTCAAAACGGAGGGCTGTTATGTTTGAAATTGTCAAGAAGGAACGACTGAACCCGACGGTCACCAGGATGGTGATCAGGGCGCCGTATGTCGCGCGCAAGGCCGAGCCGGGCCAGTTTATCATTTTCCGCGCGCTGGAGGACAGCGAGCGCGTGCCGCTGACCATCGCCGATTATGACCGCGATGCCGGAACGGTGACGATCATCTATCAGATCGTCGGCGGTTCCACGATGGAGCTGGATCGTCTTGAAGAGGGCGATTGCCTGCAGGACTTTGTCGGCCCGCTCGGCGTGGCGACGCATACCGAGGGACTGCGCCGGGTCGCCGTCGTCGGCGGCGGCGTGGGCTGCGCGATCGCGTATCCCGTGACCAAGAAGCTGCATGATCTGGGCTGCGAGGTGCATGCTGTGGTGGGCTTCCGGAATAAGGATCTCGTGATCCTGGAGGAGGAATTCCGCGCTGCGTCCGATAAGCTGGTCATGATGACCGACGACGGAAGCTATGGTGAGAAGGGCCTTGTCACCGCCGCGCTGGAGAAGCTGATTCTCGAGGGCAATCAGTATGACGAGGTCATCGCTATCGGCCCGCTGGTGATGATGAAGTTTGTCTGCGCCGTAACGAAGAAGTACGGCGTGAAGACCGTTGTATCCATGAATCCGATCATGATCGACGGCACCGGCATGTGCGGCGGCTGCCGCCTGACCGTCGGCGGGGAAACCAAGTTTGCCTGTGTCGACGGCCCGGACTTTGACGGCCATCTGGTCGATTTTGACGAGGCGATGAAGCGCGGCAGCATGTACCGCGAATTCGAGCAGCATGCCCGCGAGGCGGCCTGCAACCTGCTGCAGAAGGAGGTCGAGTGATATGGCGATCCAGCGCAATATGGCGATGAAGAAATGTCCGATGCCTTCTCAGGAGCCGGACGTCCGCAATAAGAACTTTGACGAGGTCGCGCTCGGCTATACCTTTGAGATGGCTGTCGAGGAGGCGAAGCGCTGCCTTTCCTGCCCGAAGAAGCCCTGCGTTTCCGCCTGCCCGGTGCAGATTGATATCCCGGCGTTCATCGCCTGCGTGGCGGTCGAGGATATGGAGGGCGCGTATAAGGTACTGTCCGCTTCCTCCGCGCTGCCTGCCGTTTGCGGCCGCGTCTGCCCGCAGGAGAACCAGTGCGAGGGCAAGTGCGTGCGCGGCGTGAAGGGCGAAAGCGTGGCGATCGGCCGCCTCGAGCGCTTTGTCGCCGACTGGCACCGCGAGCACAGCAGCGAGACGCCGGTCAAGCCCGAGAGCAACGGCCACAAGGTCGCCGTCATCGGCGCCGGCCCGTCCGGCCTGACCGCCGCGGGCGATCTGGCGAAGCTGGGCTATCAGGTCACGGTGTATGAGGCGCTGCACATGGCCGGCGGCGTGCTGGTCTATGGCATTCCGGAGTTCCGCCTGCCCAAGGAGATCGTCCGCAGGGAGATCGAGGGCCTCAAGGCAATGGGCGTGGAGATCCTGACCAACATGGTCATCGGCAAGGTGCTGACCATCGACGAACTGTTTGAGATGGGCTTTGAAGCGGTGTATATCGCCTCCGGCGCGGGCCTGCCGCGGTTCATGAATATTCCGGGCGAGAGCCTCAAGGGCGTGTATTCCGCCAACGAATATCTCACCCGCATCAACCTGATGAAGGCCTATCTGCCGGGCAGCAAGACCCCGATCAAGAAGAGCCGCAGGGTTGCCGTCGTCGGCGGCGGCAACGTCGCCATGGACGCGGCGCGCAGCGCCAAGCGCCTGGGCGCGGAGGAAGTGTATATCGTCTATCGCCGCGGCATGGCGGAGCTTCCGGCCCGCAGGGAGGAAGTTGAGCATGCCGAGGAAGAGGGCATCATCTTCAAGACGCTGACCAATCCGATCGAGGTGCTTGGCGACGAGGACGGCTTTGTCTGCGGCATGAAGTGCGTGGAGATGGAGCTGGGCGAGCCGGACGCCTCCGGACGCCGCCGTCCGGTCGTCAAGGAAGGCAGCGAATTCACGCTCGACGTCGATACGATGATCATGTCCATCGGCACCAGCCCGAATCCGCTCATCCGCGCGACCACCCCGGGCCTTGAGACCAACCGCCATGGCTGCATCGTGGTAAGTGGCGACGACGGCCTCACCAGCCGCGAGGGCGTGTATGCCGGCGGCGACGCCGTCACCGGCGCGGCGACGGTCATCCTCGCGATGGGCGCGGGCAAGCAGGCCGCGAAGGCGATCGACGCGTACATCACCGCCAAGCATGCATAATCTGCTGTAAAACAAAGGAACGGTTTTTGCCGTTCCTTTTTCTTTGTGCGAAAAACATGCGCGGCGGATGCACAGACGGAGTTTGTGAGAAAAGGGCGCAAAGTTTGTTAGAGAAATAATTCGTACTACAAAGCGTAGACAAGCGCAAAAATATCAAGTATAATCATATTATCATGACAAAGTTGTGCATAATTCACAGAGGTTTACTGGGAAATGCACGGGAAGAGGAAGAATATGACGATTCAGGAGATTGCCGCCGTGCTAGAGGCAACGTGGCTGTGCTGCGAGGAAGAGGGCGATCGGGTGGTTCAGTCGGCGTTTGCCTCGGATATGATGAGCGACGTGCTCGCCTATGTGCAGGAGGATACGCTGCTGCTGACAGGGCTTGTCAATAACCAGTCCATCCGTACGGCAGAGATGCTGGATTTGCCCTGTGTCGTATTTGTTCGCGGCAAGAATCCGCACAGGGATGCGATTGAGCGCGCAACCCTCCTGGGCATGCCCGCGCTGAGCACGCAGTATACGATGTTTGAGGCATGCGGCAGGCTGTATGCGGCGGGGATGAAGGCAGTTGAAATTGAGGACATTGACGGAGAATTTGTCTTATGATGATTAAAGAAACGTACGCTGTCGCCGCAAATGACATGTCCGTCGCAGGAGACGTCTCTGCGAGCATCAAGCGGCAGATGAAGCGCCTGGGTATTCCCAATCAGATCATGCGAAGGGTTTCCGTATGCACCTACGAGGCGGAAATCAACCTGGTCATCCATTCCGACGGCGGCGAGATCGACTTTGAGATTTCGGAAGAGGAGATCCGCGTGCATGTGCGCGACGTCGGACCGGGCATCCCGGATCTGGAAAAGGCGATGACGGAGGGATTCTCCACCGCAACCAGCGAGGTGCGCAACATGGGCTTCGGCGCGGGCATGGGCCTGCCGAACATGAAGCGCAACGCCGACGGATTCTCGATTGAATCCGAGGTCGGCAAGGGAACGGACATCGTCATGACATTCAACATCTGAACATAACGGTCTGATTATCGCATGTTTTGGGAGGCGAAACGCGTTGTCTGAAACATATCTGCATTCTGTCAGCCTGGACAGGGACAAGTGTACAGGCTGCACGACCTGTCTGAAGCGATGTCCAACGGAAGCGATCCGCATCAGGCATAACTCTGCGAGCATCCTGCACGACCGCTGCATCGACTGCGGCGAATGCATCAAGGTCTGCCCGCATCATGCCAAGGTGGCGCTGACCGATCCGATTGAGATCATTAAAAACTTTAAGTATGCCATCGCGCTGCCCGCGCCGACGCTGTATGCCCAGTTCCAGGGCGTGCATAAGCCGGAGCCGATCATCGCGGCGCTGTTCCGTCTGGGTTTTGACGATGTGTTCGAGGTCGCCCGTGCGGCGGAAATCGTGTCCTATGCGATTTCGAAGGCGCTGCGCGAGGAAAACAGGCCAAGGCCTGTGATTTCCTCGGCCTGCCCCGCTGTGCTGCGTCTGATTCAGATCCATTTTCCGGCGCTGCTGGACAATGTGATCGACTTCATTTCGCCCATGGAAGCGGCGGCGAAGATCGCCAAGGAGGAGTATGCCGCGAAGCATGGCGTGGAGATTTCCGAAATCGGCGCGTTCTTCATTTCGCCCTGCGCGGCGAAGATGACGGCCGTCAAGGCGCCCATCGGTCAGGAGAAATCCTATGTCGACGGTGTGATTGCGATCAAGGACGTGTATAAGACCATGCGCGCGGAGATGCACAAGGGCTTTGAGCCGCTGGAGATCGAGCGCGCCAGCGCCGTCGGCATCAAATGGGCTGTGCCGGGCGGCGAGGCGGACGCGCTGGGCATCAAGTCCTCGCTGTGCGTGGACGGTATCGAGAACGTCAAAAACGTGCTGGAGCAGATTGAAAACGCGCGCATCCGCAACCTCATGTATTTCGAGGGCCTTGCCTGCGTGAACGGCTGCCTCGGCGGTCCGCTGACGGTGGAAAACAGCTTCGTCGCCAAAAACCGCCTGCGCAACGTCATGAACCGCGCAGAACAGAAAACCGTGCAGCGCACCAGGATCTTCGAAACGGCCTGCGAAACGCTGCGGATGACCGAGGAAATCGAGCCCAACAACATCATGCAGCTGGAGGGCACGATGAAGGAACGCATCCGGATGTCGGAGCGGATCAACGAGTTGGAAAAGAGCCTGCCGGGGTTGGACTGCGGCTCCTGCGGCTCGCCGACCTGCCGCGCGCTGGCCTGGGATATCGCCCATGGCTATGCCAATGAGCTCAACTGTATCTTCAAGCTCAATGACCGGATCAGTTCTCTGGCGGCGGAGATGGTTTCGCTCGGCGCGTCGACCCGCTTCAACACCCTGCAGGATACGGCGAGGCTGAAGGAAATGCAGGAGGAGCTCGGCAGGGACAGCGAAAACGCCTGACGCGGCCTGCGCACAGGAAATGCAAAAACAGAACCAACAGGAAAAGAGAAAGAGGAAGACAGCATGAACGTATCTGAACTGATCGCACTGTCCGGTGCGAAATGCCTCACGGGTGAATTTGAGGACCGTGAGATTGCCTGCGGCTATACCTGCGACCTGCTCAGCCATGTGATGGGCAAGGGCCAGGCGGACATGGCCTGGATTACCGTGCAGGCGCATATGAACGTGATCGCCGTGGCGGCTCTGCTGGATTTTGCCTGCGTGATCATCCCCGAGAATCTGCCGGTCGAGGCGCCGATCATCGCCAAGGCGCAGGATGAGGAGATCATCATGCTTTCCAGCGACAAAACGGCCTATGAGCTGGTCGCGCTGCTGGCTGAAAACGGCGTGCCCTCCGCCAAGAAGGGCTGAGCGCCGTGAAGGTCTTTTGCGATCTGCACATTCACTCCTGCCTTTCGCCCTGCGGCGACGCCCTGATGACGCCCAACAACATCGTCGGCATGGCGTTTATCAAGCAGCTCGACGTGATTGCGGTCTGCGATCACAATGCGGCAAAAAACCTGCCGGCTGTCAAGGCAGCGGCGGATATGATGAATGTGCTGCTGCTGCCGGGCATGGAGCTGACTACGCGGGAGGAGGCGCATATGCTGTGCTACTTCCGCACGGTGGAGGCGTGCGTCGCCTTCGGCGAGGTCATCTATCGGCATCTGCCGCCGATCCCGAACCGGGAGGCATTTTTCGGCAGGCAGCAGATCATGAACGATCAGGACGAGGAAACCGGCACGGAGGAGCGCCTGCTGATTTCGGCGCTGGATCTCGGGTTTGAGGAATGTGCTGCGCTTATCCATGAGCACGGCGGTCTGTGCGTTCCGGCGCACATCAACAGGGGCTCAAACGGCGTGCTCAATGCGCTGGGCTTCCTGCCGGAGAATGCGGCGTATGACGCGCTGGAGGTCTCCGACAAGGTGTCCATGCCGCCCGTGGATCTGTCCGGATACCGGCTTTTGCGCTCTTCGGATGCGCATTATCTGGAAAATATCCTGGAGCCGGAGTTCTCTCTGGAAATCCCTGTCAGATCAGTAGATGCGGTTTTTGATGCAATTGCCGGAAAAACGAGTGAATAATAGATAAAAAACGCACGAAATGTTGCGTTTCGTGACGAAAATAAGAAATTAGCGTAGGCTAACAATTGTAGTCTGTGATATAATGGATTGCCACAATATTGACAACTTTATATCAAATATATAGAGGAGAAAAAGAGGAGGTTGTGAACCACATGTCTCTGGAAAACAAGGAGAAGTTCGAGGCGCTGCAGCAGGTGATCGACGAGCTCAGAAATGAGCCCGGCGCGCTCATGCCGATCATGCAGAAGGCGCAGGACATCTTCGGCTATCTGCCGGAGGAGGTCCAGAACTACATCGCCAAGGAGCTCGACATTCCGGTCAGCGATATCTATGGCGTTGCGACGTTCTATGCGCAGTTCAACCTGGAGCCGAAGGGCAAGTACATCATCAGCGTCTGCATGGGCACCGCTTGCTATGTCAAGGGAAGCCAGCAGGTTCTGGACAAGCTGGAGGAAGTTCTGGAGATTCCTGCCGGCCGTACCACCAAGGATGGCCTGTTCACCCTGAACGCCACCCGCTGCCTCGGCGCCTGCGGTCTGGCCCCGGTTATCATGGTCAACGACGACGTGTACGGTCGTCTGACCCCGGATCAGATCCCGGGCATCATCGCCAAGTACCGCCAGTAAACCACAGAGTCTTTAAGAGAAACAGCCATGATGCGAGAGCTTGCGGACAATATCCTGGATATTGCCCAGAATTCCATTTCGGCCGGGGCGAGCCTGGTTGAAATCGGCATCAGCGTCAGCCACGAGCGCGATACGGTGGCCCTCGTCTTTAAGGACGACGGCCGGGGCATGAGCCCCGAGCTGGTCAAAACCGTTGCGGAGCCCTTCACCACTACGCGCAAAACGCGCAAGGTCGGCCTGGGTCTTCCGCTGCTGAAGATGACGGCGACGATGACGGGCGGCGATTTTTCAATCGAGTCCGAACTGGGAAAGGGCACGACGGTTTCCGTCAGCTTCGGCCTTTCCAACATCGACCGGCCGCCGATGGGCGACGCCGCGGGCGCGTTTTTCACGCTCGTGCTGCTCAATCCGGATATCGATTTCCTGTTTACCTACGATTATGATGGCAAACAGTTTGTCTTCGATACGCGCGTGATCCGCGAAACGGTCGACCCGCTTCCGCTGGATCATCCGGAAATCTCCGCATGGATCAAAGACTGCTTATCTCAGGAAATTACTGAACTGCATGGAGGGTTGTTTTCATGAAATCGCTTGCTGAACTTGCCGCCATCCGCGCCAAGATGATTGAACAGGTTAACCTCAGGAAGGACGACAAGGTGGACACCCGCATCGTCGTCGGCATGGCGACCTGCGGCATCGCTGCCGGCGCGCGTCCGGTGATGCTGGGCTTCGTTGAGGAACTCAAGAGGCGCGGCATCGAGAACGTGACCGTCGCCCAGACCGGCTGCATCGGCATGTGCCGTCTCGAGCCGATGGTCGAAGTGTATGTCAAGGACCAGGAGAAGGTTACCTACATCCACATGACCCCCGAAAAGGTTGCCCGCGTGGTCAACGATCACATCGTCAACGGCCGCCCGGTGGATGAGTACACCATCGGCGCTCAGGGCTGAGGCTGCACAGGCTGATAGGAGGAACATATTATGGAACTGATTCGCTCTCATGTGATGGTCTGCGGCGGTACGGGCTGTACGTCCTCGAATTCCGGCGCGGTCATTAACGAGTTTGAAAGACTGCTTGCCGAGAAGGGTCTCGACAAGGAGGTTAAGGTTGTCCGTACCGGCTGTTTCGGCCTTTGCGAGGCCGGCCCGGTCGTCATCGTCTATCCGGAAGGCGCGTTCTATTCCCACGTGAAGGTGGAGAACGTCGAGCGCATCGTTGACGAGCACCTGATCAAGGGCCGCATCGTCAAGGAGCTGCTCTACAAGAACTCCGTCGAGGAAGACAACAAGATCAAGTCTCTGGACAAGGTCGACTTCTACAAGAAGCAGAAGCGCGTTGCCCTGCGCAACTGCGGCGTCATCGACCCGGAGAACATCGACGAGTACATCGCCTTTGACGGCTACAAGGCGCTGGGCAAGTGCCTGACCGAGATGACCCGCGAGGAAGTCATCGATACCATCCTCAAGTCCGGCCTGCGCGGCCGCGGCGGCGCGGGCTTCCCGACCGGCATGAAGTGGAAGTTTGCCGCTGCGTCCCAGTCCGACAAGAAGTTCGTCTGCTGCAACGCTGACGAGGGCGACCCGGGCGCGTTCATGGACCGCTCCGTCCTGGAGGGCGACCCGCACGTCGTCATCGAGGCCATGGCCATCGCCGCTTACGCTATCGGCGCCGATCAGGGCTACGTCTACTGCCGCGCCGAGTATCCGATCGCGGTCAAGCGCCTGCAGATCGCCATCAAGCAGGCCCGCGAGTACGGCCTGCTGGGCAAGAACATCTTCGGCACCGACTTCTCCTTCGACATGGACGTCCGCCTCGGCGCCGGCGCCTTCGTCTGCGGCGAGGAAACCGCGCTGATGACCTCCATCGAGGGCAACCGCGGCGAGCCGCGTCCGCGTCCGCCGTTCCCGGCGGTCAAGGGCCTGTTCGGCCAGCCGACCATCCTCAACAACGTTGAGACCTATGCGAACGTCCCGCAGATCATCAACAACGGCTGGGAATGGTTCGCTTCCATGGGCACTGAGAAGTCCAAGGGCACCAAGGTTTTCGCTCTGGGCGGCAAGATCAACAACACCGGCCTCGTCGAGGTTCCGATGGGCACCACCCTGCGCGAGATCATCTATGACATCGGCGGCGGCTGCCCGAACGGCAAGAAGTTCAAGGCTGCTCAGACCGGCGGCCCGTCCGGCGGCTGCATCCCGGCCAGCCATCTGGACGTCAAGATCGACTATGACAACCTGACCGCCATCGGCTCCATGATGGGCTCCGGCGGTATGATCGTCATGGACGAGGACAACTGTATGGTCGACATCGCCCGCTTCTTCCTCGACTTCACCGTCGACGAGTCCTGCGGCAAGTGCGCGCCGTGCCGTATCGGCACCAAGCGCATGCTTGAGATTCTCGAGCGCATTGTCGAGGGCAAGGGCGAGGACGGCGATATC
>JAFSCW010000029.1 GCA_017436605.1 Clostridia bacterium
ATCACGTTGGAATACATCGCGGAGCGGGTCTCTTCCTTCTGCTCGAGCTTGTCCTCGATCAGGCAATCCACACCATAGAGCGCCACGCGGCGGTAATCGCCGATGATGCGGCCGCGGCCGTAGGCGTCCGGCAGGCCGGTAATGATATGGCTCGAACGGCAGGCGCGCATTTCCGGCGTATAGACATCAAACACACCGGCATTATGCGTCTTGCGGTGCGTGGTAAAAAATTCGCTCATCTTCGGATCAACGGTATAACCGTTGTCCTTGCAGGCCTTCTCCGCCATGCGGATGCCGCCGTAGGGCATGAACGCGCGCTTGAAGGGCTTGTCGGTCTGCAGGCCGACGATCTTCTCCTTGCTCTTGTCCAGATAGCCGGGGCCGTGCGAGGTGATGGTGGAAACCACGTCAGTATCCATATCGAGCACGCCGCCCTTGGCAATCTCCTGCTTCGTCAGGTCCATGACCTGCGCCCACAGATCCAGCGTATCCTGCGTCGGCTCGGTCAGGAAGCTTTCATCGCCGTCATACGGCGTGTGGTTGTGCTGAAGGAAGCTGCGGACGTTGATCTCGCGGCACCAGGTCGCGCGCTCAAAGCCCTCCCACTCCTCGAATTCGTAATCCATATAATACAAATGGTCCATATATTTCTCCTTCCCATTCAATAGCCGCAGCGCATGGCAGCGGAGGAAACCAAGAGAACGGCGCAAATTGCGCTGCCCCCGGACAGTGTCTTATAAGCTCATCGCACGATGGCGACAGTTTATGGATTATATCATATATATGCGTTTTTTTCAATAAGCTCCGCAGCCAAGATCAGCCATCAGTCTGCCCTCTGACCTTTCTGATGATGCTTTCCTTTTTCTGTTTTTCCCGTCTGGCGCACAGCCTCGCCGCCCGCCCATCCAGTATGCTTGCCCCGACCTTCCTTGTCAATGCAAAACCAGCATTTCCAGACATAATCTTTTATCATCTTTCATGATCGCTTTCAAATCCGCTGGCCGCGGGCAAAAGCAGGCGCCGGATGCGGCAGGTTTTCATGATAGACCCGTTTTCGTCAAAATCAAATCGACGCTTCGTTGACTTGCCAAACGAATACTGATACAATGATATCCAAATGCAAAACAAAGGAGAAATCGCTGTGCTGCTGACCGATTACCTCGAGCGGAACGCCCGCCTTTGGGGCATGGAGACCGCCCTTGTTGAAATCAATCCCTCCGAAGAGCGGGATCGTGCCAAGACTTGGCGCGAATTCAATCTGATCGAAAACGCAAATCCCGACGCCCCCTACCGCAGGGAGCTGAGCTGGACCGACTTTGACCGCAGGGCCAACCGCTTTGCCAATCTCCTGCTCAGCCGCGGCATAAAGCCCGGCACCAAGGTGGCAATCCTGATGATGAACTGTCTGGAATGGCTACCCATTTATTTCGGTATTCTCAAAGCCGGATGCATCGTCGTCCCGATGAACTTCCGCTATTCCAGCGAGGAAATCAAGTATTGTCTGGACCTGGCGGACGTCGAAGTGCTCATCTTCGGCCCCGAGTTCATCAGCCGCATGGACGTCATCAAAAACGATCTGTCCGCGCTTCGCTTCGTGTTCTATGTCGGCAAAAACGGGCCGGACTACACCGAGGACTGCATGCGCCTGATGATGTTCTGCTCCTCCAATCCCCCGCCCGTCATCCTTCAGGAGCAGGATCTTGCCGCCATTTATTTTTCCTCCGGCACGACCGGTTTCCCCAAGGCAATCCTGCATAACCAGAGAGCGCTTGCCTATGCCTGCGAAGTTGAGCAGGCGCACCACGGCCAGCAGCACGACGACGTCTTTCTCTGCATTCCGCCGCTGTATCACACCGGCGCAAAAATGCACTGGTTCGGCTCCCTTTTTTCCGGCGGCAAGGCGGTTCTTCTGCGCGGCGTAAAGCCCGAATGGATCCTCCGCACGGTCAGCGATGAGCGCTGCACCATCGTGTGGCTCCTCGTCCCGTGGGCGCAGGATCTGCTGGACGCCATCGACGACGGCCGCCTCCAGCTGGATGATTACGCGCTGGATCAATGGCGGCTCATGCACATCGGCGCACAGCCCGTTCCTCCGAGCCTGATCAACCGCTGGATGCGCGTCTTCCCCCGTCATCAGTACGACACCAACTACGGTCTGTCCGAATCCATCGGACCGGGCTGCGTGCATCTGGGCATGGAGAACATCCATAAGGTCGGCGCCATCGGCAAGCCCGGCTATCGCTGGGAGGCGAAGATCATCACGCCCTCCGGCTCCGAAGCCGCGCAGGGCGACGTGGGCGAACTCATCGTCCGCGGCGACGGCGTCATGCTGTGCTACTACAAAAACGAAGAAGCCACCAACGAGGTGCTCCGGGACGGCTGGCTCTATACCGGCGATATGGCGCGCATGGACGAGGACGGCTTCATCTATCTTGTCGACCGCAAGAAGGACGTCGTCATCTCCGGCGGCGAGAACCTCTATCCCGTCCAGATCGAAGATTTCATGCGCGGCTTTGACAAGATCAAGGACGTCGCCGTCATCGGTCTGCCGGATTCACGCCTTGGCGAAATCGCCGCGGCAATCGTTGAAATCAAGCCCGGTCTCACCTGCACCGAGGAAGAGCTGTACGCGTTCTGCGAGGGAATGCCCCGCTATAAGCGTCCGCGCAGGATCATCTTCGATGACATCCCGCGCAACCCGACCGGTAAAATCGAAAAGCCCGCCCTGCGCGAAAAATACTGCCGCGGCCGTCTTGTCGAGACGCAGATTACCGGCTGACAGGACGCCCGCTGCCGCTTCTGCTGCAGGATGAAAAGCAAATTCTCTTCATCCTAGAAACGCATATTCGTATATTTATTCATCCCGGTGTACAATACAGGCCATTCTGTGTTATATTATCATTTATCCACACGAAGGAGGTTCCTCCATGAAGCAACTCATGCTGGGCAACGAAGCTGTTGCCCGCGGACTATATGAAGCCGGATGCGCCTTTGTATCCAGCTATCCCGGCACGCCCTCCACAGAGGTGACCGAGGCGGCCGCCAAATATCCTGAAATCTATGCCGAATGGGCACCCAACGAGAAGGTCGCCATGGAATCCGCCTTTGGCGCATGCCTGGCCGGCAGGCGCAGCTTCTGCGGCATGAAGCACGTCGGCCTCAACGTCGCCGCCGATCCGCTGTTTACCATCAGCTATACGGGCGTAAACGCCGGCATGGTCATCTGCGTCGCGGACGACGCCGGCATGCATTCCAGCCAGAACGAGCAGGATTCGCGCCACTATGCGCGCGCGGCCAAGATTCCCATGCTTGAGCCGTCCGATTCTGCCGAGGCGCTGGCCTTCACCAAGCTCGCCTACGAGCTCTCCGAGCAGTATGATACGCCCGTCCTGCTGAAGATGTGCACCCGCGTCGCCCATTCCCAGAGCGTGCTGGAAACCGGCGAGCGCACTGAGGTTTCCAGATTCTACGAAAAGAATCCGCAGAAGTATATCATGATGCCGGGCAACGCCAAAAAGCGTCATCCCGTCGTCGAGGCGCGCACAAAGGCGCTTTCCGACTGGGCGGAGACCTGTGAGATCAACCGCATCGAAGAGGGCCGCGACCACAGCCGCGGCATCATCGCTTCCTCCACCGCTTATCAGTATGTCAAGGAGGTCTGCGGCGATCAGTACCCGGTCATGAAGCTGGGCATGGTCTTTCCGATGCCGGAAAAAAAGATCCGCGATTTCGCTGCCTCCGTCGGTGAGCTCATCGTCGTCGAAGAGCTTGACAGCTTCATCGAGGCGCACTGCCAGAGTCTGGGTCTCGCCGTCACGGGCAAGTCCCTCTTCCCCTGCATCGACGAATTCAGCCAGAATCTCGTCGCGCGACTGCTTGGCAGTGGCGAGCCGGAAAGCGGTGTGAAGCTCGAGGAGGCCATTCCCGCACGTCCGCCGGTGATGTGCGCCGGCTGCCCGCACCGCGGCCTTTTCTATACGCTCGCCAAGAACAAAATCACCGCGCTGGGCGATATCGGCTGCTATACGCTGGGCGCTGTTCCGCCGCTGGGCGCGCTGGATACCACCATCTGCATGGGCGCGTCCATCTCCGGCGCGCACGGCTTCACCAAGGCGCAGGACGGCAAGGCCGACAGGAAGACCGTCGCCGTCATCGGTGATTCGACGTTCATGCATTCCGGCGTGACCGGTCTGATCAACGTCGCCTACAACGAATCCAACACCACGGTCATCATCGTGGATAACTCCATCACCGGCATGACGGGCCATCAGCAGAACCCGACCACGGGCTATAATCTCAAGGGCGATCCCTGCACGAAGATCGATCTGGAGACGCTTTGCCGCGCCGTCGGCATCCGCCGCGTCCGCGTCGTGGATCCGTATGACCTCCGCCAGACCGAGGAAGCTATCCTCGAGGAACTGGAAACCGCCGAGCCGTCCGTCATCATCAGCCGCCGTCCCTGCGCGCTGCTCAAGTACGTCAGGCATGCCAAGCCCGTCGTCGTGGACAGCAAAAAGTGCCGCTCCTGCCGCCTGTGCATGAAGGTCGGCTGCCCGGCCATCAGCATGAAGGACGGCGTCGCGGCCGTCGATCATACCCTGTGCACCGGCTGCGGCGTCTGTACCCAGCTGTGCAGGTTCGATGCGCTGCGCGCGGGCGAGGAGGTGTAACCATGGAAACGAAGAACATCATGATCGTCGGCGTAGGCGGTCAGG
Organism: Clostridia bacterium; assembly: GCA_017436605.1. Taxonomy (GTDB): domain Bacteria; phylum Bacillota; class Clostridia; order Christensenellales; family Aristaeellaceae; genus Ventricola. Next base: position 4,716 of record JAFSCW010000029.1, read on the forward strand.
GCAGTCTCCTGGCCTCCAAGCTGCTGGGCAGGCTCCTGCTCACCAAGGGATATGACATCAAGGTCTCCGAGGTTCACGGCATGAGCCAGCGCGGCGGCAGCGTCGTGACCTATGTCCGCTTCGGCGATAAGGTCTATTCCCCCGTGATCGACAAGGGAGAAGCCGATTACATCGTCTCCTTTGAACTGCTCGAAGCAGCCCGCTGGACCGAGTATCTGCGCAAAGGCGGCAGAATCATCACCAGCCTGCAAAAGATCAATCCCATGCCGGTCATCACCGGCGCCGCGCTGTATCCCGAGGACCTTGACAAAAAGATGGAAGCCCGGGGAATCATCGTCGATCAGCTCGACGCACTCACCCTTGCCGAGCAGGCAGGCTCTGCCAAGGCGGTCAATATCGTGCTGATGGGCCATCTTTCCCGCAGCTTTGATTTCACGCTGGATGAGTGGATGGACGCGATTGAAAAATCCGTCCCCGCGAAATTCCTCGAACTCAACAAAAAAGCCTTCCTGCTGGGCAGAGAAGCTTAACCATCCCATATACAAGGAGGACACAGACCCATGCCGAACTACTATCAGCCGGAGATCGAAACTGCTTCCCGCGAGCAGATTCTCTCCTGGCAGAACGAGCGCCTCGTCAAGCAGGTGCATCATGTCTGGAACAACGTTCCCTACTATCGCCAGAAGATGGAGGAAAAGGGCGTAACCCCGGACGACATCAAGAGCGTCGACGATCTGCACAAGCTGCCGTTCCTGACCAAGGCCGACCTGCGCGATGCGTATCCCTACGGCCTGATGGGCAAGCCGCTGAGCGAGTGCGTGCGCATTCAATCTACCTCCGGCACAACCGGCCGCCGCGTCGTCGCGTTCTATACGCAGCACGATATCGATCTGTGGGAAGACTGCTGCGCCCGCGCCATTGTCGCTGCCGGCGGCACCAAGGACGATGTTGTCCAGGTTGCCTACGGCTATGGCCTGTTTACCGGCGGTCCGGGCCTCAATGGCGGCTCCCATCGCGTCGGCTGCCTGACGCTGCCCATGTCCTCCGGCAATACCGAACGCCAGCTGCAGTTCATGACCGATCTTGAGACGACCATCCTCTGCTGCACGCCGTCCTACGCAGCCTACCTCGCCGAGTCCATTCAGGAAGCGGGCCTGCGCGACAGGATCAAGCTCAAGGCCGGCATTTTTGGCGCTGAAGCCTGGAGCGAGGAGATGCGCCACGACATCGAAAAGAATCTCGGTATCAAGGCCTATGATATCTACGGCCTGACCGAGACCTCCGGCCCCGGTGTCAGCTTCGAATGCTGCGAGCAGACCGGCATGCATATCAACGAGGATCACTTTATCGCCGAGATCATCGATCCCGAAACCGGTGAGGTGCTGCCCGAGGGCTCCAAGGGCGAGCTGGTCTTTACCTCCATCACCAAGGAAGCCTTCCCCCTTTTGCGCTATCGCACCCGCGATATCTGCGTGCTCACCCGCAAGCCCTGCTCCTGCGGCCGCACGCATGTGAAGATGAGCAAGCCGATGGGCCGCAGCGACGATATGCTCATCATCAAGGGCGTCAACGTCTTCCCGTCCCAGATCGAAACCGTGCTTCTGGAGCAGGGGTATCCGGCCAACTACCAGATCATCGTCGACCGCGTCAACCATTCCGATACGCTCGAGGTACTCGTGGAAATGGCGCCGGACAAGTTCTCCGACTCTCTGGCCGATATCCACGACGAGGAAAAGAAGCTCGTCGCCGCGCTCAAGACCATGCTCGGTATCTACGCCAAGGTTCGCATCGTCTCGCCCAAGAGCATTACCCGCTCCGAGGGCAAGGCCGTCCGCATCATCGACAAGCGCAAGATTTAAGGAGGTAAGCCCATGAGCGTTCATCAGATTTCGATCTTCCTGGAGAACCGCGCCGGTCAGCTGGCTCAGGTCACCCGCGTGCTGGCCGATCATGAGATTGACATGCGCGCAATTTCCATTGCCGAAACCTCCGACTACGGCGTACTCCGCCTGATCGTGGACAATGCCGAAAAAGCCACCAGTGTTCTGCTGGAGAACGGCTTCATCCTCTCCATGACGCCGGTAAGCGTCGTCGCCGTCCCGGATCAGGCCGGCGGCCTTGCGCCCGTTCTGGAGGCGCTTGCCGAGGGACAGATGGACGTCGAATATATGTACTCCCTGTTCACCCACAAGGAAGGCATGGCCTATATGGTCTTCCGCATCGACGACGAGGAAAGGTTCGCCGCGCTGCTCAGCGCGCACGGCATTTCCCTAGCCGACAAGGAAGAGCTCGGCCTCAGGTAATGCCTCCGTCCGCCCGATTCACAAGCCGCCCCTGTCTTGGGGGCGGCTTTCTGTCTGCCTTCTTTGCGTCTGCCATATACACTTTCTTCATCAAACCCCTTCAATTTCCTTGAAATTTCATAGGATTGCTAGTATAATTCTGATGAGTGTAAATATTCGCATCATCCAATTTGCTGTAGAACAAGGAGGATTTCCACATGATTGCTTGGAAGAACATGGATACGCTTGCCTCTTATCAGGCGCTCGTCGGCGCTCAGCGCGTCAATCTGGCCGCTGTGATGTCCGGCGAAAACGGTGCGGAGCGCGTCAAGCGTTATTCCGTTCCCATGGGCGGTGACCTTGATTTTAACTTTGGCGCGCGTCCTGTCGATGATGACATTCTGGCGCTGCTCGCCGATTTTGCCAAGGAAGCGCAGCTGACCGAGAAGTTTGCCGCGCTGTACAACGGCGAGGTGATCAACACCGGCGAAAAGCGCCGCGTCCTGCATCACATGTGCCGCGGTCAGCTGGGCGAAGCCGTGGTCGCCGATGGCGTCGATAAGCGTACGTTCTATGTCGATCAGCAGACGAAGATCGCCGAGCTGGCCAGGAAGGTGCACGCCGGCGAAATCACCAACGCCGCAGGCGAGAAGTTCACCACCGTCGTCCAGATCGGCATCGGCGGCAGCGACCTCGGCCCGCGCGCGATTTATCTGGCGCTGGAAAACTGGGCGAAGGTCAACGGCACCCTGAAGATGAAGGCTGAGTTCATCAGCAACGTCGACCCCGACGACGCAGCCGGCGTTCTGTCCAAGATCGACGTCGCGCACTCCCTCTTCGTGCTGGTTTCCAAGTCCGGCACCACGCTCGAAACCCTGACCAACGAGTCCTTCGTCAAGGATGCTCTGGCCAAGGCCGGTCTGGACGCCTCCAAGCACATGATCGCCGTGACCAGCGAGACCTCTCCGCTGGCCAAGAGCTCCGATTATCTCGCCGCGTTCTTCATGGACGACTACATCGGCGGCCGCTATTCCTCCACCTCCGGCGTCGGCGGCGCTGTGCTGTCCCTGGCCTTCGGTCCGGAAGTCTTCGCCGATTTCCTGAACGGCGCTGCTGAGGCGGACGTCCTGTCCAAGAACGAGGACCTGCTCAAGAACCCGGCGATGCTCGACGCGCTGATCGGCGTGTATGAGCGCAATGTGCTCGGCTATCCGAACACCGCCGTCCTGCCGTATTCCCAGGCGCTGAGCCGCTTCCCGGCGCATCTGCAGCAGCTGGATATGGAATCCAACGGCAAGAGCGTCAACCGCTTCGGCGAGCCGGTCGATTACGTCACCGGCCCGGTCATCTTCGGCGAGCCCGGCACCAACGGTCAGCACTCCTTCTATCAGCTGCTGCATCAGGGCACCGATATCATTCCGCTGCAGTTCGTCGGCTTCAGGAACAACCAGATGGATTCCGACGTCGTCATCCAGGGCAGCACCAGCCAGCAGAAGCTCTGCGCGAACGTCGTCGCGCAGATCGTGGCCTTCGCCTGCGG
>JAFSCW010000030.1 GCA_017436605.1 Clostridia bacterium
ACAAAAAGGCGGATGGCATCATGCCATCCGCCCTGCGAATCTACTTCTATCAATCAGATATTCTTGGTGATCTGCTGGCCCTGCTTGGTGTCCTTGAGCGTATAGCCCATGGAAACGATCAGGTCGCGCAGGCGATCGCTCTCGGCCCAGTTCTTGTTCGCGCGGGCCTCGGCGCGGGCGGCGAGCAGCTTCTCGACCTCGTCGTCCTTCTCGTCGGTCTTGCGGCGCAGGATACCCAGCACGCCGGTGAGCTCGTCCATCGCATCGAGCACGGCCTTGGCGGCAGCCTTCGGGCTGTTCTCGTCAAGCGCGGCGTTCGCCTCGCGCACCAGTTCAAAGAGCTGGCCGATCGCATTGGCGGTGTTCATGTCGTCGTCCATCGCCGCGTCGAAGCCCTCGCGCACGGCCTTGACCTTCTCCATCAGCGCCGCTTCCCTCTCGCCCATTTCGCCGTCCTTCGCATTTTCGAGCAGGAAGGCATAGTGGTCGCGCGCGGTATACAGGCGGTCGAGGGAGGCCTTCGCCTGCTCGATCATCTCACGCGAGAAGTTGATCGGGCTGCGGTAGTGCGCGCTGAGCATGAACATGCGCACAGCCTCCAGATCGAATTCCTTGGCGATATCGCGCACGGTGAAGAAATTGCCCAGGGACTTGCTCATCTTCTGGTTGTCGACGTTGATGAAGCCGTTGTGCATCCAGTAGCGGACGAACGGCTTGCCGGTCGCACCCTCAGACTGGGCGATCTCGTTCTCGTGATGCGGGAAGACGAGGTCCTTGCCGCCGCAGTGGATGTCGATGGTCTCGCCCAGATACTTCATGCTCATCGCGGAGCACTCGATGTGCCAGCCCGGACGGCCCATGCCCCACGGGGATTCCCACGCCGGCTCGCCCGGCTTCTGGGCCTTCCACAGCGCGAAGTCCATCGGATGGCGCTTGATGGTATCGACCTCGATGCGCGCGCCGCTCTCCAGATCGTCCATGCACTGGCCGCAGAGCTTGCCATAGCCGGCAAATCCCTTGGTGTTGTAGTAAACGTCGCCGTTTTCAACGGCATAGGCAAGTCCCTTCTCCTCGAGCTTCCTGATGATGTCGATGATCTCCGGAATATGCTCGGTGGCCTTGGGATTGACAGTCGCGCGCTCGATGCCCAGCGCGTCGGCGTCCTTGTAGTATTCGGCGATGAAGCGCTCGCCCAGCTCTTTGACGGTGATTCCCTCTTCGTTGGCGCGGCGGATCATCTTGTCGTCGATATCGGTGAAGTTCTGCACGAACTTGACCTCATAGCCCTTGTGCTCCAGATAGCGGCGCAGCGTATCAAAGACGATAAACGGGCGCGCGTTGCCGATATGGAAGTAATTATAGACGGTCGGGCCGCAGGCATAGATGCGGACTTTGCCCTCCTCCAGCGGAATGAACTCTTCCTTACGGCGGGTCTGCGTATTATAGATCAGCATTGCTCATGTCCTCCTTGATGTGCTTGGTTCCGTGCATATGGTGAATGTGTGCTTCCAGTTCAAAGATTCTGTGTTCCAGGGTCTCGATGCGTTCCTTGACCGGGTCAGGCAGGTGCACATGATCCAGATCGACCTTGGGCGCTTCGCCCTTGCGCCGGACGATGCGGCCCGGATTGCCCACGACCGTACAGTTGGGCGGAACTTCCTTGAGCACCACCGCGCTTGCGCCGATCTTGCTGCCCTCGCCCACGGTAAACGGGCCGAGTACCTTTGCGCCCGCGCCGATGGTCACATTGCTTTCGATCGTCGGATGGCGCTTGCCCACATCCTTGCCCGTGCCGCCCAGGGTCACGCCCTGATAAATCGTCACGTTATCCCCGATCACCGTCGTCTCGCCGATCACCACGCCGTTGCCGTGGTCGATGAAAAATCCCTTGCCGATCTGCGCGCCGGGGTGAATCTCGATGCCGGTCACATGGCGCGCATGCTGGGAAATCCATCGGGCCAGCGTCGTGTGCCCCCTGAGATACTGTTTGTGCGCGATCCTATGATAGGCCATCGCTTTTACATACGGATAGCACAGCAGCACTTCCCATTTGGATTTGGCCGCCGGATCGCGCTCGAGCACGGACTGGATATCCGCGCGAAGATTGTCAAACACCGCTGTCTCATTCCTTCCGGAAAATCATTTCGGATAAAATCCGCAGAATGTTTGAGGGAAAAGAAAAAGCGCCCGTCTCCATCAGAGACGGCAGCGCCGCGGTTCCACTCTGTTTAAGCGCACGGCAACGCCGAACGCTTCCCTCAATCGCCATAACGCAGCGCCTGCGCCGCAGCCTACTGCTTTCGCTTTCGGTGCGGGGCTCCCGGATGCACTTCTCCTGCCGTCTGCCGCATGCGCTTTCAGCCGGTGACGCATGCTCTCTTGGGCCTTCCGTTCAGGATACTCTTCCATTCTTCGCCTGTACGCTACATTATATGCGTTGATCCATCGTCATGTCAAGCGATTTTCGCATTTGCCCGGTTTTTCATGAAACCTTCAGATCGCCGCGCACACGCCCGCAGGCAGCACGGTCAGCATGTCACGGGCATGCCCCGTCTTTAGGCCGTTCGGTTGTATCCCCTTTGGCCTCGTGCATCCCGCCCTGCTTATACGGTCGGATCAAAAATGCTGACCTTTGCGGCTGTCCGGAAGGATTTCTTCACAAATTGCCTCTGTACGTCCTTGACGGCGTGTGCTATAATACTTGCAGCATCAAATGAGGAGGTTGATTCCCATGGCTTCTAAGAAGACCCCTTCCGCGCGTGAGCTTCGCAAGAAGAAGATGTACCGTGTGATCGCGTTTGTGGCCTGCGCTGCGCTGCTGCTGACCGCGATTCTGCCCTATATCGCTTCCGCGCTGTACTAAGCAATTCCAGCATCAAAGAAATCCGCCGCTCCTGATCAGCTGATCAGAAGCGGCGTTTCTTTTTTGCTTTTCAGGCTTATCCCGACCGTCTTCAGCCCTGCGCGCCCGTATCCCTCGGCGGCAGGATGCTGCCCGCGCTCTCCCTGAGCCGCTCGCAGAATCTGCGGATTTCCTCCGCCTGCTGGGCCGTAATCTCCTCGGGCTTGGTCTTATGCACGGCCTTTTTGAGGTTCGCCGTGTCTTCCTTAATGCGCTTTTTGGTTTCCTTGTCCAGCTCCTTGTGGGCGGAAAGCGCCTGCTCGGCCTCATAGATGAGCCGCTCGCCCTCATTGCGCGTATCCAGCGCAGACTTGCGCTCCCTGTCCCATGCCTCGTATTTCTTCGCATCCTCCATCGCCCGACGGATCTCGTCCTCGCTCATGTTGGTCGTCGAGGAAATCGTGATCTCCTGGCTGTTGCCCGTGCCCAGATCGCGCGCGGATACCTTGACGATGCCGTTCGCGTCGATTTCAAACGTGACCTCGATCTGCGGCACGCCCGCCATCGCCCGGCGGATGCCCTTGAGGCGGAAGTTGCCCAGAAGCTTATTGTCCCGCGCAAAGTGCCGCTCGCCCTGCAGGACCTTGATATCGACCGCCGTCTGGAAGGGCGCGGCCGTCGTGAAGATCTGGCTGTGTCTGGCGGGAATGGTCGTGTTGCGGTCGATGAGCTTCGTCGCCACGCCGCCGACCGTCTCAATCGACAGCGACAGCGGCGTTACGTCCATGAGGATGATGTCCTGCGCGGCGGAGGAAAGCACCATGCCGCTGCCCGGGTTTTTCTGCGCGAGCTTGCCGCCCTGCAGCGCAGCGCCCAGCGCCACACACTCGTCCGGGTTCATCGCCTTGCTCGGCGTCTTGCCCGTGAGCTTCCTGACCATCTCCTGCACGGCGGGCATGCGCGTGCTGCCGCCGACCAGCAGCACCTGCGACAGCTCGCCCATCGAAAGCGCCGCGTCGGTCATGACCTGCGAAACCGGTCCGGCCGTGCGCTCGACGAGGTCGCGCGTCATCCCCTCGAATTGTGCGCGCGTGACGGTGATGTCCATGTGATGCGGGCCGTTCTTGTCCTGCGTGAGGAAAGGCAGCATCACCTGCGCGCTCATCTGGCCGGAAAGCTCGCGCTTGGCCTTCTCCGCCGCCTCGCGCACGCGCAGCATCGCCGCGTTGTCGCGCGTCAGGTCGATCTTTTCCAGCCTGCGGAATTCCGAAACGAGGTGATCGACCAGCCGCTGGTCAAAGTCGTCGCCGCCGAGATGGTTGTCGCCGCTGGTGGCAAGCACCTCGATGACGCCGTCGCCAATCTCGATGAGCGATACGTCGAACGTGCCGCCACCGAGGTCATAGACCAGAATCTTCTGCGCCTGTCCGTGATCCAGGCCATAGGCAAAGGCCGCTGCCGTCGGTTCGTTGATGATGCGCAGCACGTCAAGCCCCGCGATGCGGCCCGCGTCCTTGGTTGCCTGGCGCTGGCTGTCGGTGAAATACGCCGGCACGGTGATGACCGCCTGCGTCACGGATTCGCCGAGAAACGCCTCCGCGTCCCTGCGCAGCTTCTGCAGGATCATCGCGGAAATCTCCTGCGGCGTGTATGCCTTGCCGTCGATCTTCACGCGGTAGTCGTTGCCCATCTCGCGCTTGATGGACAGCACCGTGCGCCCGCTGTTGACGGCCTGCTGCCTGCGCGCCGCCTCGCCGACGATACGCTCGCCGTTTTTTGTAAAGCCCACGACGGACGGCGTCGTCCGTCCGCCCTCGGAATTGGGAATGATCACCGGTTCGCCGTTTTCCATCACGGCGACGCAGCTGTTGGTCGTACCCAGGTCGATGCCGATTACTTTGCTCATCTATATAACCTCCATGGGGCAGATATTTCGCTCAACTCTTTTATTTTACCCACGAAACAGCAGAAAAGCAAGTAAACGCAATCAAATACTTCAAATGGTCAATATACCAATTCAGGCGCAGAGCCCTGCAACAGCAAAGCCCTGCGCCTAGTTTTATAGAGATTTAAATGCTTCTGCAACGGATTTTGCGCCTAGAATTGTCAACACCAAAACACAAACAATCATGCCGCCAATGACTGCACAGGATTGGCCCCATGTCGCATATTCGAGCAATTCAAGCATTTTCCCCAGAAAAACCGTCATATAGATCAGGCAGCAGATCACAAGGCCATACACAAGCTTGTAGGCCATATCAATTGTCGTTTGCAAGACACCCTTTTGTTTGCCAATTACACACGCAAAAATAACGGCTGCGATTATTATCAGGCAGAGTATGATCACGCTTTCAGTGCTTCCCTGTCCCGGAATTAAGTAGCTAAGCGTCTGATTAAAAAGATTTGCCGCCATCACCGAGCAGAAAATGACAAACAAGGTTGAAATCCCGGATGCAATAAGAGCAAATATATTTTGCTCTCCTTCAATCCCGCTGAAAACCTCGTCTATAAGCGCACGAAGCTTTGCCATGATCTCATAAGCCACAAACATCAAAAGTGAATAGAGCACTTCTGAGTATATTGACTTGTTAATCGTATCTGCAGACAGTACAGCGCCTTTAAACGAGAACAGACTTTCAACCAGGTCGCCAATTATCGGAAGTTTCTTAAGCATTTCTTCAAGCGCACCTGTAAGGTCAACAATTACAGATCCATCCAGATTCATGCCGCAAGCCACAGCGAACTGATATGGATAGTATACGACCGAAATACAAGCCACGCCAATCAGCATCGTTTTCAGATAATGCAATGCAACGCCGATGATCATGTCAGGCTGCTCACTTCTGCAAGAATTGCCTTCTGCCTTTCTCGGTTTTTCTTGATCTTCGGAATGTTTACAAGATAGTATACCATCATTGCAATTCGATATGCCAGATACAGTATACCAACCGGATAAATGATAATCATAAAAATGATCGCAAGCAGACTCGGACGTCCTCTTTTTTTGCTCACTTGATTGATGAACGTCTCCATGGCCGCATACTCATTTTCAAGTTCAACGACCCGTTCATAGTTCTCCATATTCTTTTCTCTTTGATAGGTAACCGTTGCATAATTGATCGTGGTCGTTTCTACAGTAGAGTCTCCCGTCCAGTGACCAAATCCGCTTGTATATGTCTTTGTATTCTGAGAATGCGTTACCTGCACATTGCTCACATTCCATCCAAAGCTTCCCCAGATTTCATTTGTCCGGTTCAAAATATCAGGATTATTTGCAACCTGAACAACCTTCGTTTCTAACACGCTTGATCCCTCCTACGCTCGTTGCATCATCCAACTTCTGCTTGGTTCATGCATATTTCCATTTCATTATAGTAAATATTTTTACTAAAGTCAAGTCAATCCATCTGATTCTCATATACTTTCCATGAGGTGTATTGGATTGGATTATGTAAAGCGTTTAAGGGATTTGAGAGAAGACCATGATTTGACACAACAGCAAGTTGCTGATATACTTCATACATCGCAGACCATGTATGCCCGTTATGAACGTGGAGCCAACGAGCTTCCGATTCGTCATTTGATCGCGCTTGCCGATTATTACCGTGTCACGACCGATTATATTCTTTGCCGCGATTCTTCCAGTAGCTAACGTATTCCCAAATCATATAGAATTGCGCCAATATGGCGTTTTTCTTTTAGAAAAAAATGCAACTTTTTCCTTTTTCCATCGTCTTATGATGCAGAGGAGGTGAACGGCACGGTGGCCGCCTATACGAAAGAAATGCGCAAGGAAGCGCTCGTCCTGATGATGCAGCGCTACGGCGACAGCGTCAAGCGCATGTGCTGCGTCTATCTGCATGACCTGCCAAGCGCCGAGGACGCCGCACAGGATACATTTATCAAGGCCTACGATCACATCGATCAGATTTTATCGCAGGAAATCCAGAACGAAAAAGCCTGGCTGATGCGCATTGCCATCAACACCTGCAAGGATATGCTCCGCTCTTCTTGGATGCGCCGCATCGACAAGCGCAAGCCCATCGAAGAGCTGCCGCTGTCCACCTCCTATGCGCCGGAGGAGAGCCTTGCGCTGACGCAGGCCGTCATGAGCCTGCCGCCCAAGCTCAAGGACATCATCCTCCTCCATTATTATCAGGATATGAACCTGCGCACCTGCGCCGAGGTGCTCGGCATATCCGGCGCGACCGCCACCCGCTGGCTGCAAAAGGCGCAGGCAAAAATCCGAAAAGAACTGGAAAGGAGCTGAGCTCGATGAACAATACCCCGCACGATCTCAAAAACGCAATCGACGAGAGCCTCGGCTCTGTGCATTTTAACGCACAAGACATGCGCGCGGTGCTCCGGCAGACGCGCGCCAAGGACGCCCCGCAGCGCCGCCGGGCGCCCGCCCGCAAAAAGCGCCTGCGGCTGGATCTTATCGCTGCCGCCGCATCCATCGTCCTGGTCGTCGCGCCGGTGACGATCTTCGCCCTGCGCGCCGGCATGCGCGGCACGACCGACATCAAAACGATCACCGCAGCCCATACCGGCGCGGCTTCCCTGGGAGAAACCGATGCTCCCAGCGTTACCCCCGCGCAGCAGGAAGACGTCCTCCCCGCCGAAACTGCTGCCCAGACCCCTTCCAACGCCCCCGCCGTCTCCCCCGCCGCATCCATGAGCGAGAGCGAGGCCATCCGCATCGCGCGCGCCTGCTTCGAGGAAAACTGCGATACCGGCATTTTCACCTTCGAAGAATACACCGTGGACGTGCAGTCTGCCTTTGACTACGGCGCAGACGATGTCCGCCATATCGAAGTCACGCTTACGAGCATCTACGACAATGGCTGCTTCTTCCGCGTGAGCATCGACCCCGCAAGCGGCCGCGTCCTCTCCTTCTCCACGCCCAAGCTCGCCACCGAGCCGACCAGGCTCAACCTCGAATCCGACGAGGTCTCTGCCTGGTATGCAAAGAACGGCGCATTCGCCTTCACCTGGCCGCTGGAGGAGCAGGCGGAATTCTCCCGGCGCTACGAGGGCGGCATGATCCGCCTGCCGCGCGAGGGCGAAGCCGACGAAGAGCGCATCGCCAACCGGTTTGCCCTGCATATCGACGAGCTCATCGCGCTCACCGGCGATCATGTCATCGGCTATTACATCACCCTCTATGACGGCAAGGCCTATGCGGACGGCCAGGCCCGCTATCAGGTCTATTGCTTCCCGGGCGGTGAAATCGAGGATCAGCTGCCCGACGCCTACATGATTCTCACCTTCCTTGCGGGAAGCGGCGATTTTGAATCCTCGCAGCTCATCTCGCCCGAAACCCCGTAAATTCCCTCCACAGCCCTCATAATTCAACCCTCCCGGGCGCATACTGTAAAGCAGTTACATGCTCCCGGGAGGGTTATTTATGTGCACCGCCATCAGCCTGAATACGCATGGTCACTATTTCGGAAGGACGCTCGATCTGGAGCATCGCTACCGGGAGGAAATCGTCGTCATGCCCCGGCGTTTTCCGCTGGCGCTGCGCCGCATGCCCGGGGGAAAGCCGCGCCACGCCGTCATCGGCGCAGCCGCTGTCGAGGACGGTTTCCCGCTGTACTACGACGCGGCGAACGAAGCCGGACTCGCCGCCGCCGCGCTGAATTTTCCGGGCTTTGCGCATTATGTGCCGGACACGGGCACAGAAGACGGCATTGCGCCCTTCGAGCTGATCCCCCTTGTGCTCAGCCAATGCGAAAACGCTGCGCAGGCACGCCAGCTTCTGCGCGGCAAGCGCATCATCGACGTTCCCTTCAGCGAAAAGCTGCCCGCCTCCCCGCTGCATTGGCTCATCGCCGATCAGAAGGAATCCATCGCCGTCGAGCAGACCGCCTCCGGCCTTGCTGTCATGGATCATCCTGCGCGCGTGATGACCAACAGTCCGCCGCTCGATCATCAGCTCACACAGCTGGCGCAGCACATGGCCCTCTCCCCGCGCCAGCCGCAAAACGCCTGCGTCCCGGATATACCGCTCCTCCATTTCGGCAGAGGAATGGGCGCATTCGGCCTGCCGGGCGACTGGTCCTCTCCTTCCCGCTTTGTGCGCGCGGCGTTCCTCGCCGCTCATTCCGCCTGCGGGGAAAGCGAAGAAGAAAACGTCCGCCAGCTGTTTCATCTGCTCGCCGCCGTTTCTCATCCGCGCGGCTGTGTGCTTACAGGCGATCAATACGAAATCACGCAGTATACGTCCTGCTTCAGCGCGAGAACGGGCGTGTATTACCTGACGACCTACGAATCCTGCGAAGTCGTCGGCGTAGACATGCACAGAGAAAACCTGAACGCCGCAGCGCTGATCCGCCATCCAATCCCCGCGCCTGCGCCGCCGCGCATGATCAACTGAGCGCGAAGAAATATATAAGGCAGCCCGAAGGGATATCCCTTCGGGCTGCCTGCCGTTTCCCCTTATTCTTTTTTCTGCGCCTCGATGCGCTCGGCCAGGTCGGTCAGATACAGCCAGCGCTCTTCCGCCTCCGAAAGCTCCTGCTCAGCCGCCTCCTTGAGCGCGCTCAGCTCCGTCAGCTTCACAAAATCGCTCGCGTTTTTCTGGATTTCCTCATCGAGCCCGGCGATCCTCTCGTTCAGCGCTTCGATGCGCGCGTCGATCGTATCGTAATCCCGCTGCTCCCTGAAGCTCATGCGCAGCTCGCGCGGCTTTTCGCGGCGGGCGGCCTGCGCGCCCGTTTCGCTTTTCTGCGCTTTCTGCGCCTGTTCCTGCTGGGCTGCGACATGGTCGAGATAATCCGAGAAGGAGCAGACATACTGAATCAGCCTGCCCCCCTCCTCGAAGGCAAAGAGCCTGCCCGCCACGCGGTCGAGGAAGGAACGATCATGCGAAACGACAACCACCGCTCCTTTGAACGTCGTCAGATAATCCTCGAGGATTTCCAGCGTCGCGATATCCAGATCGTTGGTCGGCTCATCCAGCAGCAGAACGTTCGGCGAGGCCATCAGCACGCTCGCCAGATACAGCCTGCGCTTTTCTCCGCCAGAAAGGCGATTGACCGGCGTGAGCTGCACATCCGGCGGGAAGAGGAACTGCTCAAGCATCTGCGAGGCGGAGAACCGTCCATCCTCCGTCTGCACGTATTCCGCGATATCGCGCATGAAGTCGATCAGGCGCATGCTTTCGTCAACGATCGGGAATTCCTGCCTGAAAAAGCCGACCTTCACCGTCTCGCCAAGGGTGATCGTGCCGCTGTCCGGCGCAAGCTCGCCGGCAAGCATGCGCAGCAGCGTCGTCTTGCCGCATCCGTTCGGGCCGACGACGGCCATCCGCTCGTCGCGCAGGATCGTATACGTATACCCGCGGACAAGCGCCTTTCCGCCCATATCCTTGGAAACATCTTCACATTCGATGATCCGCCTGCCCAGCCGGGAAGACGCCGAACCGAGGCTGAGCTTCGCCTCCTCCTGCGGGCCCTTGATCGCGCTCATCTCTTCAAAGCGCTGGATGCGCGCCTTCTGCTTGGTGCTTCTGGCCTGCGCGCCCCGGCGGATCCACTCCAGCTCGCGCCTGAGGATCGAGCTGCGCTTGCGCGCCTGCGCGTTTTCCATGTCCAGCCGCGCAGCCTTCTGCTCCAGATAATACGAGAAGCTGCCGTCATGCATATACAGCCCGCCCAGATCCAGCTCGGCAATGCGGTTGCATACGCGGTCGAGGAAGTAGCGATCGTGCGTGACCATCATCAGCGCGCCGCGATAGGCCGCCAGCCGCGTTTCCAGCCAGGCAATCGTCTGCGCGTCAATGTGGTTGGTCGGCTCGTCCAGCAGCAGCAGATCGACCGGCCGGATCAGCGCCGCCGCAAGGGCTACACGCTTTTTCTGTCCGCCGGAGAACGTCCGGACATCACTTTCAAAATCGGTAATGCCCAGCTGAGTCAGCAGCGCCTTCGCCTCGTATTCATCCGGTGCGCCGACGTCCTTCGGGCTGTCATGGAGCACCTGCGCAACGCTCGTTCGCGCGGTTTCATAGACCGGCATCTGCGGCAGATAGGAAACCCGCAGACCGTTTCTGCGCATGACGACGCCGGCGTCAGGCTCTTCCATGCCGGCAAGGATCTTGAGAAACGTGGATTTTCCCGTTCCGTTCACGCCCACGACGCCGATGCGGTCCTTCTCGCCGATGTAAATCGTCGCGTCGGTGATCAGCTTTTTGAGCGTATAGCTTTTTTGGATGTGTTCTGCGGATAGAATCGCCGCCATATCAGACCTGTCCCTCCGCTGCGTTTTCTTCTTTTCCGGCTTCTGCGCCGGTCGTTTCTCCGGCTTCTGCGCCGGCGTCCTCCGGCTTTTCGTCCTTCTGCTCCCCGTGGTTTTTTGCAGCCTCCTCGCCGTTGATGGCGATGATTGCATCCTCTTTCACGATCTCGCAGAGCATGTCCTTGGTGATCTCGCCATCGACGCCCGCCAGACGGTTAGCCTGCTCCTGCACGAGCTTTTCCAGCGTATTGCGCATGCCGCGCGCATTGCCAAAGTCCATCCGCTCGCCGACGGTCATCTTCTGCAGCATCTCCCGCACGACGGCGTTCGCCTCGTCCGATACGGTATAGCCCTGCTTCTTCGCGTTCATCGCGAGGATCGCCATCAGCTCGTCGTCCGTATAGTCCGGGAAGTCGATGTACTTGTTGAACCGGGAAATAAGACCTGGGTTGCTCGTCAGGAAGTCGTGCATCTCGTCCGTATATCCGGCGACAATCACGACCAGATCGTCGCGGTTATCCTCCATGAGCTTGACCAGCGTATCAATCGCCTCTCGGCCAAAGTCGTTGTCCATGCCCTTGCGCGCCAGGGCGTACGCCTCGTCGATAAACAGAATTCCGCCCAGCGCGCTGCTGACAACCTCGGTCACCTTGCCCGCCGTCTGGCCGACATAACCCGCGACCAGTCCGCTGCGGTCGGTTTCGATCAGCTGACCCTTGCTCAAAAAGCCCAGCTGCTTGTAAATCTTCGCCACAAGGCGCGCAACCGTCGTCTTTCCCGTGCCGGGATTGCCGGTGAAGACCATGTGGAAGCTCATGTCCATGACCTTCAGGTCGTGCTCTTTGCGCATCTTGCGCACCTTAATCAGGTTGATCAGCGAGCGCACCTCGCGCTTGACGCCGTCCAGACCGATCAGGCTGTCCAGCTCGGCCATGAGCTCCTCGAGCGTCTTTTCCGGCTCCTCCTGCTTTGCCTTCTCCGGCGCTTTTTCGGCCTTAACGCTCTCCTGCTTCCTGGCGCCAGCGTTTCCCCTGCCGTCTCCTCCGGGGATATCCACGCGGCGCGCCGCTTCCTGCGTGCCGGAAACATGCCTGCCCGCGGCGCGGGTCAGCAGGAAGGTTCTCAATCCGCCCAGATAGCCCGTGATAAAGCTGAGCTGATTGCCGGTCAGGCCGCCGTCCACATCCGCCGCGGCATAGAGCAGCTGACTCACGCCCGCGACAAACTGCTGCGCGCTGGAGGTTCCGTCCTTGTCGTCCATCGCCACGCAGCAGCGCAGAAGCAGCGGCGTGCCCTCGGCAAAGGAACGGTTCTTGTGCCCGATGTTCAGCGCCGCCTCCCCGGAGGACGCCTTGCCGATAGAAAGCACATCCCTCGCGGGCGCCTCGGCGATGAACCGCTTCATATCGCCGGAGACCGAGCCGTTGGCCTGCGCCATCTTCAGCAGCAGCGACTGCACATACATATCCAGAAAGAGCCTGATATCGCTCGTGCCCACGCGCTGCCAGTTGCCGCTGGATACCAGAAGGCTGCACGCCTCCTCCATCTGCCTGTATGCTGCGCGTCCCTTGCCGATCAGTTCATTCATCGGTATCTCTCCTTCTTCTCGCAGGTTGTTTTATGCCCGCGCGCCGAGCTTGCGGCGCACCTTCAGGAACATGCCCTTCAGCCGCGCGATCTCCTCCGGCTTAAAGAGGAACACGTCCCGCGCGGGGATCTTGTACGTCTTCAGATAATACACGAGGAAGCAGCCGCCCGCCACCGCATACGACACCACCGACGCAGCCGCCGCGCCCATCTTGCCCCAGAGGGGAATGGTAAAGCAGTTGCAGATGACATTCGCCACGACAGAAAGGGTGAGCATGCCCAGATACGTGTACTTCTTGCCCTGTGCCAGCAGCAGCGTGCCGATGATCTTGAAATAGCTCATCGGGATGATGCCCGCAATCAACAGCACCGTCACCGGATACGCCGGCAGATACTCCGCACCGGCCAGCAGCCAGATGACCGGCTTGCCCAGCACGAGAATGCCCACGATCATCATGATCGTCAGGTAGAGGTTGACCTTCATGCTCATGGTCACCTCGCCGATGGCGTCGTCCTTCGCCGTGCGGGAGAAGAGCACCTCGCGGAAGGCGTCCGGAATCAGCCAGCCGTATTCCGACAGCGATACGCCGAGCGTGTAATAGCCGATTTCCACATCCGGAATCCCAAACATGTAGCCCATCATCAGGGTATCGACGCGGTAATTGAGCGTCACCATCAGCGTCGTGATCATCGAGACGATGCCAAAGGGCACAATCTTCGCCGCAAAGCGCAGATCCGCCCGGAGCGGATTGGGCATGCGCTTCATCCGCCACAGCGCAAGGACCACCGTGATCAGATCGCCGACGACGACCAGCGCCAGCGACACCATGATCGTGCGCTCCATCGTGTAAAAC
>JAFSCW010000002.1 GCA_017436605.1 Clostridia bacterium
ACTTGCGCTCCACCATGTCCTTGGCAAAGATCTGGGTGGGCAGCAGGGTGCCCTGGAAGTTCAGCTTGAAGACGAAGTCGACGCCGCCCGCTTCCAGATCAAAGAAGGTCTTCTGGCCTTCCTTGGCTTCGTGCTGATACTCGTTATCGGTGGTCGCGCGCGGATTGTTGCCGCCGGCGCCGTTGACCAGGATATCGCACGGGCCCAGATCCTTGAGAACCTGCTGATGCACAGCCTCGATCACTTCCGGATCGAGCACGTTGCACTTGTAGCCTTCGCAGATGAAGCCCTCGGCCTTGCATTCTTCGGCCAGCTTCTTGACAGCCTCTTCGTTCAGGTCGAGCGCAGCGACCTTCGCGCCGGCCTGCGCATAAGCGCGGGCCATATCGCCGCACAGGACGCCGCCGGCGCCGGTGACGACGACAACCTTGCCGGTAAAGTCAACGTTCAGGGGAAGATTGATCATGGTCATTCACTCCTACAATATAGAATAGTTAATGGGTTACATATGAATAACGGATATCTCTTATATATTCTGCCACATTTCTGAGTATCAGTCAAGTAAGATTCGCATAATTGGGCACGTTTTGCAGCAGGTGAATACAAAATACAGGATTCCAGAAAAGCGCCCGGATATGTAGGAGGGAGAAAAGTATATTCTTCGGATCCAATGGATTATTCTGCTGCGCCGATGAGCATGACCTCGCCTGCGCGGCAGCCGTCATCAAAGACGATGCGCAGGGACGAAACATCCACAGCGTCAAAGGAGAGGCATACGGCCTGACCGGGCTTCTGACCGGCGTCCTGCGCAAAATCGGCGGTGAGCGTATCGTTGAGGATCACCTTTCCGCGGATTGCGCTGTCCTGCGCCGGGTAGATCAGCAGCATATCCGCGCTGACCGGCGCGTCGAAGGTGAACACGGCTTCCGGCTCCGCAAAGACATACGCGGCCGACGAGGCGCTTTGGCAGGTGTCGCCGTCTGCGAGGAGATGATGCGGGAAGACGGCGAGGTGATTGACAAGGCCGAGATCAGCGAGCGGGCGGAGCTGCGGGGCGAGTGTCGGGCCGATGATATAGGCAGTGCCGTCGGCGTGGAAGCCGGCGCGGTCGATACAGACCTGGCGGTTGCCGGAGGGCGCGTTCGTGTAGGTATGCGTATGATAGGAAGTGAACAGCTCATTGCCGACGCAGAAGAAGCTGTTATGGCCGGGGCCGGAGACGAGCACGCCGTCCTGCGTTTCGATATAGCTGAGGATGGGGTTGTTTTCCTGCTTTTTGTACGGGCCGAGAGGATGATCCGCGACGGCGACGCCGACGGAATATTCCTTGGAGGCGTAGTAGTTGCCGCTGTAGTAGAGATAGTATCTGCCGTCATGCTCCACGACATACGGACCTTCGTTCCAGCGATAGTCGCCGGAGACGGTTTCCCACGGCACGTCGGGCTGCGTCAGCAGGACGGGCTCGCCGACGGTGGAAAGCAGATCCTCCGCCAACTGGACGCCGTAGAGGTGGCTTTCGTGGATGCCGTTTACGACGTTCTCCGAGCAGTCCCGGGAGTAGATCATGTACGGCGTGCCGTCCCTGCCGATGACGAGCGTACCGTCGATGACGGCATATCCGAAATCGAACAGCGGCGCGCCGAGCGGATCCTCATAGGGGCCCTGCGGCGCATCGGAAAACGCGACGCCCATGCGCAGGCTGCCGCTGGCCTTTTCGCGGCCGGTAAAGAACATGACATAGCGTCCCTGCCAGGGATAGACCTCGGGCGCCCAGTAATCGCCGGAGACCCAGGAAATCTTCTTGACGGCCTTTTCCTTGGTGAAGGTTACAAGATCCGTGCTGCGCCAGACGTTGAAGCCGATCGGGCCGCCGGTGGCGAAGGTGAAGTATTCGCCCTGCACGGCGAGGACGTGCGGATCGCCGATATCCTTGACGGGGCGGGGGTTGGAGACGAAGCGATCCTTGAGGGAATCGGCGTCCTTGAGCGTCAGGGACTGCTGCGCGAGAGAAACGGGACATTGCAGGAGCAGCAGCATCGCGGAGAGAAGAATCGTTCGGAGCTTCATAGGCGTTCCTTTCTGCGCCTTGCGCGTTGCGGACAGAGCTTTTTTCTATCGTATCACAAAGCCAATTTGCAGGCAAGGCATGTTCGTTTGGCGGCTTGCCTTGACAGGAAAAAATATTCCAGATATAATCAAAAAAGCTATTGATATTGATGACGCCGGGTGAGGGATATTTTATGATGCGCAAATGGTTCGGCGGTTTTGCCGCCTTGGTTTTGATGATCAGTATCGCGCTGGGTGCGCAGGCAGCAAGGACGGACGGCCTGCGCGGCCTGCCGGATGAGGTCTCTGCCTATATTGAAGGAAGCACCAGATGGAACAACTGGGAGATTACCGGATGGGCGAATCCGTCCGGGATCAGCAAATTCTCCTTTGTGTCCGTGAAGCATGGCATGCAGAACGATCTGCTCGCCTTCACAAAGCGCGGCGGCACGTGGACCTATGCATGGTGTACGACCAAAGCGCTGCCCAGGACGGGCGCGCCGCTCCAGCTCAAGGACGTCAGCGGTACGAAAATACCCGGCGGCGGCAAGGAACTGGGCATTGCGCTGGGCGTGGTGTATCCTGCGCAGGGCGAATCCCCGGAGCGCACGATGATCTGGGAATACCGCAATGACGGCATCTGGCATCTTGCCTGCATCATGGAGGATGAGGATACCGCAGTGCTGGTTGCATCGGATTCGCTGTGCTTTATCGACGGCGGAGAGGAAGAGCGCTTCGGCACCGAACAGGAAACCAACCTCAAGCAGTTTGTCTATGCTGATTTCCCGGAGACGGCGGAAGAGCTCCGCGCGGAAGAGCTTCGGGAGAATGAACATGTGGGGCGCTTCGGGCCCGACAAGGATCTGGTCGGCGTGGTCATGAAGTTCAAAAAGGACAGGCGGCACAAGGTCTATCAGGGCCCGGGCGAGCGCTATGGCCGCTCCGCAAACGGCAAGGGCCTGGTGAGCACGAACGACTGGATCAAGGTTTACGGACGCGAGAACAGCTTTGTCATGATCCAGTATGAGATTTCGGATAATGCGACGCGCTTTGGCTGGATGGACGCATGGCCGGTGCTCGAGCTGGAGGACGTTGAATATTTCGAATTTGAGCCGGTCCCGGCGACAGTGATCGCCGAAACGCCGATGACGGACGATCCGCTCGTTGGCCGCGCAGAGGTCAGAAGGCTCGACGCCGGTAAGGAAGTCAAATGGCTCGCGCATCTGGAGGACTGGGCTTATATCGAGGTCAGGCTGGCTCAGGGGCCGGTCCGCGGCTTTGTCCATTCGAGCGCGCTGTATGTCGAGGGCATGCCGGTAGCGACGCCGGGCGAGGCGACGGAGATTCCGCCGATCGAGGCGACACCGGGCGAGGCGACGCCGAGCGAAGCTGACAGGCAGATGCGCGACGAAGTCGAGACGAACAGGCGCAGGCTTCTCTGATCAGCCGGATGACAAAATAGCAGAATAAAGCCCGCGGACAGGTTCATCTGTCCGCGGGCATTTTATCAGATGGCGCCGGAGAAGCTGGCGACAACCAGATCGACCTGATCGCGCAGGGTGGTAAAGGTGTCGGTCACGACGCTGCCCGCCTGCATGCGCGCCTCACATTGGGAGACGGTATCCAGACATGCGGTCAGCAGACTGCCTTCGACGAGGTAGGTGCCTGCGCCGTAGATGTTGGCGGCGATGGTGTTGATGGATTGGATGGCGTATACATGTCCGCGCACGCTGGAAAGCAAGGTGGTCGTGTTGGTGCCGCTGGACTGCGTGAGGCGATAAACGGCGCTCTGCGCTTCCGTTGCTTCGCTGATGGCGCGGGCGAGAAGGGCGCTGCTGGTGGCTTCACTGATGCCTGCGATGCGCGCATAGGAAACGCCGAGGCCGATCAGTGCGATGACCAGAATGAATATGACGACGGACAGCAGACGGACGAGCTGTTTGTTCTTTTTCCGGCCTGCGTTGGCCTGAAACGAATACATAGATCCTACCTCCTTGAAAATCAGGAATGATCCCCTGCAAATGTATTATAGCACAATATGCGGATGGGGTAAAGTGGCATGAAAATGGAGGTATTCAAAAAGAAAGTGGAGCGGGAAATAAGTATATTGCGGAGAATTTGGCGTGAAAGTGGAGAATATATCCCAAATCCGCGGGAAGGCTTGAAGCGGCGGCACGGGATGAAGTATAATAAGAATCCATGGAAGAAATGATGCGGCGCAGCCGCACGGGAGGAAAATACAATGCCGATGAATATTGCCATTGACGGCCCGGTTGGCGCGGGAAAATCGTCGATTGCCGATCAGGTCGCCGCAAGGCTCAACATTCTGCATCTGGATACGGGCGCGATGTATCGCGCGTTTGGCCTGTATGCGCTGCGCAGCGGCGTGGATATGAACAGCGAGGAGGCGCTGTCCGGGCTGGTTGAGCGCGTGGACGTTCAGGTGGAATACCGCGACGGCGCGCAGCGGACGCTGCTCTTCGGCGAGGACGTATCCGAGATGATCCGCACGGGCGAGGTATCCGCGGCGGCGAGCGCGGTATCGAAGTGGCCCGCCGTGCGCAGGCATATGGTCCGCGCGCAGCAGGAGATGGCGCTCAAGGCGGATATGCTCATCGACGGCCGCGATATCGGCACCGTCGTTTTGAAGGATTCGCCCTGCAAGATCTTCCTGACGGCGGCGACGGAGGAGCGCGCCCGCAGGCGCTATCTGCAGCAGACCGCCAAGGGCGATATGACGCCGTACGAGCAGGTGCTGCGCGAGCTCAACGCCCGCGACGAGCAGGACATGAACCGCAAGACCGACCCGCTCAGGCAGGCGGAGGACGCGGTGCTGGTGGATTCCACGAACATGACGCAGGATGAAACCGTAGATGCCATTGTGGCGATTGTGGAGGAAATCTATGGAAAACAATAACGCAGGAAACAACGCAAACAAGCCGGAAACCCGGGATGGCGCCAAGAAGCTGGCGCTGGATAATGCCGCCATCGAGGCGAATCTTGTGCGCCCGGGCCGTTCCTGGTTTTATCAGCTGGCTGTGAATCTGTTTGCTGTCGTCGCGAAGCTGCTGTTCTTCGTGCGCGTGGAGGGCAGGGAGAATCTTCCGGAGGGCGCCTGCGTGATCATGGGCAATCACAGCACATGGGTCGATCCGTTTTTTCTTGCCATCTGCGCGAAGGACAGGGAAATCCGCTTTATGGGCAAGAAGGAACTCTGGGGCAACAAGGCGTTTGCGTGGGTTGCCCGTCAGGTGCGCGGCATTCCGGTCGACCGCGGAAGCGCCGATATGGCGAGCATCCGCATGTCCATGGCTGTTCTGAAGGCGGGCTATACGCTGGGCATCTTCCCGGAGGGCACGCGCTCCAAAACCGGACATATGCTGCCGCTGCAGGGCGGCGCGGCCATGATCGCCCTGCGCAGTAAATGCCCCGTTGTGCCGATGTACATCGACGGAAGCTTCCGTCCCTTCAGCCGGATGACCGTGCGCGTGGGCAAGCCGGTGGAGATGGACGATCTGCTCGCCGCCCGGATCACCCGGGAGACCTGCGACGAGCTGACCGGACGCATTGCGGGCGCTTTTGCGCAGCTCAGCGGCGGAAAATCCCTTCCGCCGGCGGAAAGCGCTGCGGATGACGCACAAAAAAGATGAAAAAAAGAAAAACTTCCAGCAGGAATATGGCAAATGGCCTAGAATTGATAAAGATGGGTAATAGGAGCACTAGGCCCGTATGCGGTCTTTTGGCCGGTTACGCCGGAATGGACAGGTGAGTATGGAACTGACGATCGGTGAGCATGCCGGGTTTTGCTTCGGCGTGCGGCGCGCGGTGGATAAAGCGTTCGCCTGCGCCGGGGAAGCGCTCCCCTGTGTGACGCTCGGCCCGCTGATTCATAACCCGCAGGAGGTCGCCAGGCTTGAAGCCGCAGGCGTCCGCAGCGTGGATACGCTGGATCAGGTTGAAAAGGGACAGACCGTCATCATCCGCTCTCATGGCGTGACGCCGCAGGTGTATGCGCAGTGCGCGGAGCGGGGCATCCCGGTGATCGACTGCACATGCCCGCATGTGGCGCATATTCATCAGCTCGTGCGCGAATACAGCAGCGACGGCGGCGCGGTGATCATCGTCGGCGAGGCGGATCATCCGGAAGTTGTCGGCATCGCCGGCTGGGCGCATGGCGAGGTGTTCATCCTCCCGACGCGGGAAACCGCGGAAAAGGCAGTCCTGCCGGATCGCGCGATCGTCGTGGCGCAGACCACGATCAGGCGCGACCGCTTTGAGGACGTGCTTTCTGTAATCCGCGGCAAGGTGATGAACCTGACGGTCCGCATGACCATCTGCGCGGCGACGAGCAAGCGCCAGCAGGAGGCGGAAAGCCTCTCGCGCACGGCGGATGTGATGATCGTCGTGGGCGGGCGGAACAGCTCCAATACGCAGAAGCTCCTTGAAACCTGCCGCCTGCGCTGCGCGCGCGCGTATCAGGTTGAAACCCCGGAGGACGTCCCCGCGGGCGTCATCAGGGAAACGGATCGCGTGGCGATCACCGCCGGCGCATCCACACCGCAATGGCTGCTCGAGCAGGTGCGCGAGCGGATTGCGCATGACGCTACATAAGCGTCGCAAAAGATAGTGTTTCCCGACGGATTCCGTCGTGATTCAATAAAGTATGTATCATTCCGGATCATAACCGGTAGAGATACTTGAGGAGGTAGTACCCGTATGAACGACATGGAAAAGAATCTGATTTCTGAAGGCGCCGAGGACTTCGCCGCGATGCTCGAGGAAACGATGATCAAGTTCCGCCCCGGTCAGGTTGTCAAAGGCGTTGTCGCCCAGGTGAGCGATGATGGCATCGTCGTGAGCATCCCCGGCAAGGCTGACGGCTACATCAAGAAGAACGATCTGGTCACCACCGACTGCAAGGTCGACGATGAGATCGAAGCCGAAGTCGTCAAGCTGAACGACGGCGAGGGCTATGTGCTCCTTTCCGAGCGCAAGGTCATGGCCACCAAGAACTGGGAAAAGCTCGTCGCCGAGCACGACACCGGCGCCTACGTCGAAGCCACCGGCCGTGAGGCCGTCAATGGCGGCCTGATTGCTGACGTGATGGGCGTTCGTGCGTTCATCCCGGCTTCCCACCTGTCCCGCCGCTTTGTTGAGAACATCGGCGAGTTCGTCGGCAAGACGATGACCGTGAAGATCATCGAGGTGGACAAGGCGAAGAAGCGCATTGTCGCCAGCCGTAAGGCCTTCCTGATGGACGAGAAGAAGAAGGCGTGGGAGAAGATCGAGAAGGATCAGGTTGTTGACGGCATCGTCCGCCGCCTGACCGACTTCGGCGCGTTCGTGGACATCGGCGGCGTGGATGGCCTCATCCATGTGACCGATCTGGCCTGGCATCGCGTGAAGCATCCGTCCGAGATCGTTGCCCCGGGCCAGGAAGTCCAGGTCAAGATCATCGGCGTGGACAAGGAGAAGGAGCGCATCCAGCTGAGCCTGAAGGCGCTGCAGCCGCAGCCGTGGGAAGTCGCCGAGGAGAAGTACCCGGTCGACGCCATCGTCGAGGGCAAGGTTGTCCGCATCACCACGTTCGGCGCGTTCGTCGAGCTCGAGCCGGGTCTTGACGGCCTCGTTCACATCTCCCAGTGCGCCCTCAAGCGCATCGCGAAGGTGGAAGACGCCGTGCAGGTCGGCCAGGTTGTCCGCGTGAAGGTTCTCAAGGTTGACACCGAGGCCAAGCGCATCAGCCTGTCCATCCGTGAGGCGCTGACCGAGGAAGTCGAGTTTGACGCCGAAGTGCAGGGCCTCGATTTCGAGGATGGCCTGGACGCTGAGTAATTGAATGGCTCATCAAGGGGATCGTCTGAAAAGGACGATCCCTTTTCCTGTATCCTGCGCGCAGGGGGAACCGCACAGGAAGCGACATTCCATCGCGTCAATTGTATCTTTCGTCCGGTTCGAATTGACTTTTCCGCATCTTCGTCGTATGATTGATCCAAGATAGACGGAAGAGAATCTCCGGGAAAGGATTATATATGCACGAAAAAAAGAATTCAAAGAAGCCTTTGATCATCTATTATGTCATCATGCTCGTCGTGGTGATGCTGCTCAACACCATGCTCTTCCCGCAGATCGAGCGCTACAGCGTCAAGGAGGTCGAGTATTCCGAATTCCTGACGATGCTCGAGGAAGGCAAGATCGAGAAGGTCGATATCGAGAATACCCGGATTGCCTTCACGCCTGTCGAGCAGAGCGAAGACGGCAAGGCTACCTATTACACCACCAACCGCGTGATTGCGGACGACAAGATCGTCGAGCGCCTGCTCGACGCCGGGGTGACCTTCGGTCAGGTTGTGCCGGAGGAGATGAGCCCGATCATCGAGTTCCTTCTCTCCTGGGTGCTGCCGCTGGTGGTGTTCTATGCGCTCGGCTCGCTGATGTTCCGGCGAATGAGCAAGCAGATGGGCGGCAATTCCATGACCTTCGGCAAGTCCAACGCGAAGATCTACGTCGAGGCGCAGACCGGCAAGACGTTTGACGACGTCGCCGGCGAGGACGAGGCGAAGGACGCCCTGCAGGAGATCGTCGATTTCCTGCACGATCCGCAGAAATACCGCGATATCGGCGCGAAGCTGCCCAAGGGCGCGCTGCTCGTCGGCCCGCCCGGCACGGGCAAGACCCTGCTGGCCAAGGCCGTCGCGGGCGAGGCGAAGGTGCCGTTCTTCTCGATCTCCGGCTCGGAGTTCGTGGAGATGTTCGTGGGCATGGGCGCGGCGCGCGTGCGCGATCTGTTCAAGCAGGCGGGCGAGAAGGCGCCGTGTA
>JAFSCW010000003.1 GCA_017436605.1 Clostridia bacterium
CAGATCACGCCGAAGCGATCGACGAGGATCAGGTCCTTCACGCCCAGATTCAGAAGATGGCGGCCGATGGCCACGCCCGCGCTGCCCGCGCCGTTGATGACCACGCGCACGCTGTCCATCTTCTTGCCCACGACCTTGAGCGCATTGATCAGCGCCGCCGCGACGACGATGGCCGTGCCATGCTGATCGTCGTGGAAGACCGGGATATCGCAGATCTCCTTGAGCCTGCGCTCGACCTCAAAGCAGCGCGGCGCGGAGATATCCTCGAGGTTGATGCCGCCGAAGCTGCCGGAAATGAGATAGATCGTGCGCACGAGCTCGTCCACATCCTTGCTGCGGATGCACAGCGGGAAGGCGTCCACGCCCGCGAACTCCTTAAACAGCACGCACTTGCCCTCCATGACCGGCATGCCGGCCTCCGGGCCGATATCGCCCAGACCAAGAATCGCCGTACCGTCGGTGATGACGGCGACCATGTTCGCGCGGCGGGTCAGCTCATAGCTCTTGTCGTAATCGTCGCGGATCGCCAGGCACGGCTCCGCCACGCCGGGCGTATACGCCAGGGACAGCTCCTCGCTGCAGGTGACCTTCGCCCGCGCGGTGATTTCCAGCTTGCCCTGCCATTCGTAGTGCTTTTCAAGCGCCTTCTTCTTGATATCCATAAAACCTCTCCTCCGGGATGATGTACTGAATCGCTATTGATTTCATCATACGCCAGCAGGCAGGAAAATGCAATCCCCGCGCAGCAGGAAAAACGCCCGTCCAGCGCGAAAAGAATACTTGTTACGGACACTTTGGAAGGGAGATATCCTCGATGAAACCCAGCAGAGAAAACATCTTCCG
Organism: Clostridia bacterium; assembly: GCA_017436605.1. Taxonomy (GTDB): domain Bacteria; phylum Bacillota; class Clostridia; order Christensenellales; family Aristaeellaceae; genus Ventricola. The sequence goes on from JAFSCW010000003.1 coordinate 844, forward strand.
CCTGCTCGCTCGGCTGGAGCAGGACTGCGGCCTGCCCGAGGGCGGCCCGATCTCCCTGTTCGTCTCCGATCAGATCGGCACGCTCAGGCTGCATCCCACGCAGCTCGTCCTGCGCACGCAGGGCGATACGGTCTTCGTCCGCACCAGCCGTCTGCCGTTTGTCAGGCCGATGGTCTTCTCCCGTCAGGCCCTGAAGATCGCCCGGCTGTGACGCGATTTCCAGACGTTCCGCTTTTCCTGCGTCATACAAAAACGCATCCTTTCCCTGCGGAAAGGATGCGTTTTCTTTTTGCTTTTCTGCCGCTTCCGGTCAGTCCTTCATCAGGCGGAAATGGCCGAACGGGAAGACGACCGCGCGGACATGGCCGCGGATTTCATCGCGGGAGAGCGGGCCGACCATCGCGGCGCGGCTGTCCTTGGAATTGTTGCGGTTGTCGCCGAGAACAAAGTAGTGATCCTCCGGCACGGTATACGGGCCGAAGTTCTCCGTCATGGAATGCATATCGAAGTTCTGCTCCATGTGCTCGCCGTTGATATAGAGCTGGCCGCCCAGCAGCTGCACGATGTCGCCCGGCATACCGATGATGCGCTTGACGCGGTACATGCCGTCGTTCGTGTTCGGGTAGTTGCAGATGACGATGTCAAAGCGCTCCGGTTCGCCGAAGATATAATCGAACTTTGTTGCGATCATGTATTCGCCGTCGGTGAGCGTGTCGAGCATGGACGAACCATCCACACGCACGGGCTCGAAGATGAACGTACGCACGACAAACGCCATCGCAGCGGCCACGACGAACACCATGACCCACTCAAAAATCTCGCGCTTGATCGACTTCTTCACCTTCTCGTTGTTCTTTTCCATGGGATATGCGCCTCTCTTTATGCTTGATGTCGGTATGTGTCGGGATCAGAAATCCATTTCATTCGTCCCGCGGATGGGCGTTTCGCTGTGGGCGATGATCTTCTTCATCCGCTTGGTGAAGTCCGCCCTGTCCATCATCACGATACGGCTGCAGCCGGAGCAGCGGATCTTGATATCCGCGCCGACGCGGATCACCGTCCATTTGTCGCTGCCGCAGGGGTGCGTCTTGCGCATCTGCACCAGATCGCCCAGCATCAGTTCCTCCACGCCTGCCGCCTCCTTTCCTCAGCCTGATCCATACCGGGAATCATTATATCAGCCCGCGCATTCTTTTTCAAGCGCCGCGGAGCTGCTCCATCTGCTTTTCCAGCACGCCGCAGGCGAGCACGACCGTCTGCAGGCAGCGGCTGCCCTCGGCAAAATAGCGCTCCTTGAGCGTCTTGCAGTCCTGCGCGCCCAGCTCCTTTTCAAACGCGGCGACAAAGCCCGCGCACAGATCCTTGAATCCTTCGGTCGCATGCGCGCGTCCGGTCACGGCCTCCTGCCCAAGGACGGCCATCGCGCCCGCCAGCGCGCCGCATACGCTGCCGCAGCCCATACCGCCGCCGAATGCGCTCACGAGCCGATAGCAGGTATCGGGATCGAGCCCCAGGCCATATGCCTCGTTCGCCGCCAGCAGCACGCTCTCCGCGCAGTTGTAATCGCCTTCCAGATAGTATTTCTTCGCCGTTTCTGCAAGCATGGTTATATCCTCCTCATGACTGTATGTTGATTATATCGCCTCAGGCGTATCAAGTCAACTATATTTGTCATTTTCCACATTTTATTGTACAGAGAATCGCGGCGCAGCATGCTGTCGTCCAGTGCCGTTTCCGGGGACAACAAAAGACGGCGCGCACTGCGCGCCGTTTTTTATCATTCAATCCTGTGGATGCGTTCGCGAAGGCGCATCATCTTCTCGTCCGTGTTATGGATGATATCGGCACATTCGCGCAGCTCACGCATGATCTCCTCAGCATCCCGAACCTCTTTTTTATACTGCATGTCGTGGTCGAGCGTCGCCCAGAAGTCCATGGCGATGGTGCGGATCTGGATCTCGCAGCGCACGGGACGAACCTGATCGGAAAAATACACCGGGATCTCGACGATCATGTGATAGCTTCTGTATCCGTTGTCCTTGGGATTTTTGATGTAATCCTTGACGTTGATAATCTTGACATCCTGCTGTCTGGCAAGCATACGCGCGATTTCATAGATATCGTCGATATACGCACACAGCACACGGATGCCGGCGATATCCGAAACCTGCTCGATCATGTTTTCGACCGTGATTTCGGCGCCGTTCCTGCGGAGCTTCCTGGCGATGGAGGAAGGCTTTTTCAGCCTGCTTTCGATGAATTCGATGGGGTTGCGGCGATAGCGTACAGCCAGATCCTTGGAGAGCACCTCCAGCTTGGTGCGCATTTCCAGAATCGCGCAGTGATAGCGCAGCATCGTTTCCTGATACAGCGCTTCATGCGTAAACAGATGCTCGGTATCCGACGGAATGATATCCAGTTCAATGGCCGTCGCGCCGCGCAGTTCGTTGTTTCTCATGGTCTTCCCCGAAGGGCGCATCTCTCTTTCTTCATGGTTACTCGCGATTTTCACAAATCAGCGGCAGTTTTTCTGTAAAATCATTATAACACACTTTTCTTCCCCTGTCTACGCGCAGATTGCATGGGTCATATAAAGATTGACGAAAGTCCGGCTTCCATGCATTTCTCCTTGCCTTATCGCAAAAAGTAGTGTATGATAGTATCATTCAATTTCAGAAAGAAGGTCCTTTTATGATCACCTCCGATATGACCATCGCTTCCGTGATGAAGCTCGACCCCGAAGTCGCGCCCGTCTTCATGTCCTACGGCATGCACTGCCTGTACTGCCCGCACGCCTCCGCCGAGTCCATCGCCGAGGCCAGCCTGGTGCACGGCATCAACGCGGACGAGCTCGTGGCCGCGCTCAACAAGTTCTTCGATTCCAAGAAGTAATCGCAAAGCAAGCAGCGCAGACCGGGAAACCGGCCTGCGCTTTTTGTATGCTTTGCGTTTCTGTTTTTGTTGAGAATTCCTTTTGAACGGCAAACGCCAGAAATGATATGATTCCATATACAAAGAGCAGCGCTGACGAAGCCATCCGCGCTGAGGCCGAGCGCCTGATTCAGCAGGAGTTCTCCTTCGTGATGAAGCTCACCATCGAAGAGACAGTGCAGATGATCATGCGCGAGCCAAGTGATACCTGAGCAAAGTCCCACAATATACAGCGAACCCCTGTGCCCAAAGCACAGGGGTTCGTTCTATTGTCCTATTTATGTCTTATTTATCTTACAGCAGCCCCAGAAGCTTCACCGTAACCAGCGCCATCACGATCAGGCTGAGCACGGCGCCGCAGGGCGCGCTGATTGTGAAGGCCGTGTGCTTGGTCTTATGGCGGAACATCCGCATCGCAAGCCATGCGCCCACGCCGCCCAGCAGCCACGTGCCCAGCAGCAGCGTCTTCTCCGGGATACGCCATGCGCCCCGCTTCGCGCGGCTTTTGTCCACGCCATAGAGGGCAAACACCGTCAGGTTGATCACAGCCCAGGCCGCCCAGCAGACCATCAGCATCATACGCTTTCTCCTTCGTTGTTCGTGTCGTCTGCCGCAGCGTCACGGCCGTCCGCCGCCGCGGTCTCCTGTTCGCTCTGCTGCGCCTCGCCGGCGGTTTCCTGCGCCTCGTCCTCCGCATCCTTCACCTCGGTATCAAACGAGGAAGGCAGCTGATTGGGCGCGAGCACAGCCATAAATTCGATGCCGGTGATGGTCTCCTTCTCCAGGAGGATCTTCGCCAGCTCGTGGAGCTTGTCCTTGTTGTCGGTGAGGATCTGCATCGCCCGCTCATAGCAGCTGGCGATGATCTGCTTGATCTCGACGTCGATGCGCGCCGCCGTCTGATCGGAGCAGACGAGCATCGCATCGCCGGTCACATACTGGCCGGACTGGGTTTCCAGCGCCATCATGCCAAAGGTATCGCTCATGCCCAGACGCGTGATCATCGCGCGGGCAAGCTTGGTCGCCTGCTCGATATCGTTGCTCGCGCCGCTGGTGATGCGCCCGAAGACGAGCGCCTCCGCCGCACGGCCGCCGCAGTAGGTCGTGATCTTGTCGAGCAGCTGCTCGCGGGTCATCAGCAGGCGCTCTTCCTCGTCGACCTGCATCGTATAGCCCAGCGCACCGGAGGTACGCGGGACGATGGTGATCTTCTGCACCGGCGCGGCGTTTTCCAGCTTCGCCGCCACCAGCGCATGGCCAATCTCATGATAGGAAACCGTCAGCTTGTCACGCTGGGAAACGACGGCGTTCTTGCGCTGATAGCCGGCGATGACCGTCTCGATCGCCTCTTCCAGATCGCGCTGGGAGACCGCCTTGCGGCCGGCCTTGACGGCGGCAATCGCGCCCTCGTTGATGATGTTCGCCAGCTCTGCGCCGGAGCAGCCGCTGGTCGAACGGGCAATCTGCGTATAGTCAATGTTCGGCTCGGTCTTGACTTCCTTGGCATGCACGCGCAGGATCGCCTCGCGGCCGGCCAGGTCCGGCAGCTCCACCGGAATACGGCGGTCAAAGCGGCCCGGACGCAGCAGCGCCTTATCCAGGATTTCCGGGCGGTTGGTCGCCGCGAGAATCACGACGCCCTTGCCCGCGTCAAAGCCGTCCATTTCGGTCAGCAGCTGGTTGAGCGTCTGCTCGCGTTCGTCGTTGCCGCCCATGCCATGCGCATCGCGCTTTTTGCCGATCGCATCAATCTCGTCGATGAACACGATGCAGGGCGCCTTGTCTCCTGCCTGCTTGAACAGGTCGCGCACGCGCGCCGCGCCCATGCCTAC
>JAFSCW010000031.1 GCA_017436605.1 Clostridia bacterium
GCCTGCCTCCCATTTAGAAATTGCACTTCGGGACACAAAAAGAACCTCTGCAAGTTCTTCTTGGGTAAGTTCTTTTTGCTTTCGGAGTTCCTGTAATTTTTCGTTAAATTCCATAGTATCTACTCTTTCCGAAAATAACCACTATACGGCAAATTCAAGTTTGTTTAACTGATTATATACTATCGTAGTTTGGTTGAATATACAAGTAACCGTCACAACAGTTCCATCTGTTGTGACGGTTAGCTGTTTATGCGTGCCGCCCGTTCGGGCCGCTCTTTCGTTTTGCGGGAGATCACAGGGCTTCCTTCCTTGAGAGAGGGGACCATTCGAAGGATGACAGAAGGCGATGGAAGAAGACATGAAGCCGGGTCGCGCCACGCGCTCCGCAGGGAGAACGGCAGAAAAGAACCGGTGCGGCCCTTTCGGACTGCACCGGTTTGCTGTATGCGGGATTACTTGGTCGGGACGACGGAGGTGCCGTAGGTATCCTTGATCCACTGGACCATCTCTTCGCTCTGGAGCACTTCGACCAGGGTCGCGAGCTCAGCGCGGTCGTCGCCCTCGCGGATGGCGATGATGTTCGGATAAGCGACCTCGGTGCCTTCCACGCCGATCGCGGTGCCGACAACCTCAGCGCCGGCCTGCAGGGCGTAGTTGGAGTTGATGACGGCGAGGTCGACGTCGGCCAGCATGCGCGGAACAGCGGCGGCTTCGAATTCCTGAACCTCGATGTTCTTCGGGTTCTCGGCGATGTCGAGCACGGTGGCGTCGGTGCCGGCGTCGTTGGACAGGGTGATCAGGCCCAGAGCCTCGAGCAGCTCAAGCGCGCGGGCCTCGTTGGTCGGGTCGTTCGGCACGGCGATGACGGCGCCGTCCGGGATGGTCTCGAGGGTGTAGGCCTTCTCGAGGTTGGTGTAGATGCCCATCGGCTCATAATGCACCGCACCGGCGGAGACGAGCTTGGTGCCGTTGTCGGCGCAGAAGCTCTCGAGGTACGGGATATGCTGGAAGTAGTTGGCGTCGAGATCGCCGGCGTCGAGCTGGAGGTTCGGCTGGACATAATCGTCAAACACGACGATGTCGAGCTCGATGTCCTTGGCGGCGAGGAGGTCCTTGGCGGCCTCGAGGATCTCGGCGTGCGGGGTGGAGGAGGCGCCGATGACGAGCTTGGTGGCGGCGCTGGCGGTTGCGACAGCGGCGACGAGAACCAGAGCGAGGGCGATGGTAAGCAGCTTCTTCATGATGTTTTCTCTCCTTCTTTATGATGGGATTTGAGGTTCGATATGTCAAGGCATTGCGCCCTGATGACAATGATTGGCAATTCCGGTGCGCTTCCTGTGCGAATGGAACGGATTCAAAAGCCGCGAAGCGAAGGGGGAAGGGACACGGCCCGCATCACTCTCTGACGCGCTTGTCGGTCTTGCGGGAGATGTACATGCCGATGATCTGGATCAGCTGCATGAGGATGACCAGCAGGACGACCGTCACAAGGAGCACATCGGTCTGATAGCGGTTGTAGCCGTAGGAGATGGCGATCTGGCCGAGGCCGCCGCCGCCGATGGCGCCGGACATGGCGCTGTAGCCGAGGATCGTGCCGGAGGAGATCGTCGCGCCGACGATCAGCGAGGTCTTCGCTTCCGGGATGATGACCTTGAAGATGATCTCCGGGATCGAAGCGCCCATGGACTGCGCCGCCTCGATGACGCCGGGATCGACCTCAAGCAGCGAGGATTCGATCATGCGGGCGACGTACGGTGCGGCCGCGATGACCAGCGGAACGATCGTCGCCGTGGAGCCGTAGGCCTTGCCGGCGATCAGGCGGGTCAGCGGAATGACGAGGATCATCAGGATCAGGAACGGGATGGAGCGGAAGATGTTGACGATCGCGTCCATCACGCGGTAAACGAGGGGACGGGGCGCGAGGCCCTTGGGCGAGGTCAGCACCAGCGCGATGGCTAGCGGCAGACCCAGCAGATACGCAAAAGCGGTGGATACGACGGTCATGTACATCGTATCGCGGATGCCCTCGAGCATCAGCGGAATCATCTTTTCAAGCGCCATGACCGCTCACCTCCTCCACGTGCAGGCCCTTGCTCTGCAGATAATAGATGGCCTTTTCCTGCTGGAGCTTGTCTTCCGGCAGCTGCAGGATCATCTGGCCGAAGGCCTTGCCGTTCACGTCGCGGGTATCGGCGTACATGATGTTCACGGCGATGTGGCATTCCATGACAAGGCTGGCGACGACCGGATCGCTGGAGGCGTTGCCCTCGAAGACGATGCGGATCATGCGGTCGCCCATGGAGCCCATGTCCGCGCCGGCCTTGCGGAAGATCAGCTTCTTCGCCGCGGAGGATTTGGGCTGGGAGAACACGTCTTCGACGGTGCCGTTTTCCACCAGATCGCCGTTGTCGATGATCGCCACATGCGTGCATACGCTTTCGACGACGCTCATCTCGTGGGTGATGATCACGATGGTGATGCCCATCTTTTTGTTGATCTCACGCAGGAGGTTGAGGATCGAGGTGGTCGTCTGCGGGTCGAGCGCGCTGGTCGCCTCGTCGCACAGGATGATCTTGGGGTTGGTGGACAGCGCTCTTGCGATGGCGACGCGCTGCTGCTGGCCGCCGGAGAGCTGGCTGGGATAGTTGTGCTGGCGGTCGGTCAGGCCGACGATTTCGAGCATTTCATCCACGCGCTTGTCGATGTCGGCCTTTTTCATGCCGGCGATTTCCATCGCAAAGGCGATGTTGCCGCGGACGTCGCGCTGCTGCAGGAGGTTGAAGTGCTGGAAGATCATGGAGACTTCCTGACGCACATGGCGCAGCTGCTTGGGGGTGAGGGTCGCCAGATCCTGACCGTCGATGACGACGCTGCCGGAGGTCGGCTTTTCGAGGAAGTTGATGCAGCGCACGAGCGTCGATTTGCCCGCGCCGGACATGCCGATGATGCCGTAGATATCGCCCTTGTTGATTTCAAGGTTGATGTTCCTGAGGGCTTCGACCGTCTGGGTCTTTCCCCGGAAGGTCTTTCCCAGGTTCTTGAGTTCGATAAGCGCCAAGGCTGCGCGTCTCCTTTCGGCGGTTAATACCGTTGTGTTTTTGTGTTTTTTTGCATTGGATGCGACATGTCGTATTATAGCGTATTTCTCAAATATAGGCAAACATGATTAAGGTATGGCGTGCCATAGGGAAAAACTATGATATCGGTTGCCCAAAGGCGTTTCCTTTGCTATAATATATCCAGCATATACCGGGAGGAACGCTTATGACGCTTCAACAGCTCAAATACGTCATCGAGGTCGCGGAAAAGGGATCGATCACCGAGGCGGCAAAATCGCTGTTCATCGCCCAGCCGAGCCTGTCTGCGGCGGTTCATGATCTGGAGGAGGAGATCGATACGACGATCTTCGTGCGCAAGAGCCGGGGCATCCTCCTCACGCCCGAGGGCGTGGAGTTTCTGGGCTATGCGCGTCAGGTCGTGCAGCAGGCGGCGCTGATCGAGGAAAAATACATCGCCCGGCAGGCTGTGCGCCAGCGCTTTTCCGTATCGACGCAGCATTATTCGTTTACCTCCAGCGCGTTTATCGAGCTGGTTCAGGCGCACAGCGGACAGGCGTATGAATTCACCCTGCGCGAGGGAAAGACATACGACACGATCATGGACGTCAAGAACCTGCGCAGCGAGATGGGCGTTATCTACATGAGCATGTTCAACGAGGCGGTCATCAGCAAGACGCTGCGCGAGGCAAACCTCGTGTTTTCCGAGCTGTTTGCAGCCCGGCCGCATATCTTCATCGGCAGGAACAACCCGCTTGCCGGGCGAAGCAGCGTGACGATGGCGGACCTGATCGATCTCCCCTGCCTGACCTACGAACAGGGCGATCAGAATGCGTTTTATTTCTCGGAGGAAATCCTCTCCACGCTCAACCACGACAGGAGCATCAAGGTGACGGACAAGGGCACGATCATCGACCTGATGCTCGGCACGGACGGCTATACGATTTCCTCGGGCATTTGCCCGTCCTATCTGCGCGGCGATGATATCATCTCCATTCCGCTGGAGGTCGACGAGGTGATCCGCATCGGCGTCATCACCCACAAGGACTACAGGCCCACGCCGCTGGGCGCGCAGTATCTGGAGATTCTGCATCGCGTCGTCGGCGATATGACGAACTGAAGACAGCCCCAGACAACATACTCAGGCAACGAACAAAGCCCTCTCCTTTGCAGGAGAGGGCTTTTGGGCGCATAGAAAAAATGCAAGACCGGCGATGAAGCGCGGTTATTGGTTTCCGTAACGCTTCATATGGTTTTTAATGGCTTCGAAGGTTTCGTCGCTGAGGTCGTGCTCGATCTTGCAGGCGTCGTGCAGCGCGGTTTCGCGGCTGACGCCCAGCATCATGAGCATGCTGGTGAGCACCTCGTGGCGCTCAAAAATGCGGGTGGCGATGCGAAGGCCTTCATCGGTCAGGAAAATATGATTTTCTTCATTGACGATGACCAGCCCGTGCTCGCGCATCTGGCGCAGGACGATGGATACCGTCGGGCGGGAATAGGACAGATACGAACAGATGTCGATCGCATGAACCTCATTCTGCTGCTGGGAAAGAATGTAGATGGTTTCCAGATAATTTTCAATGGCTTCGGATACGGCCATGGGATCACCTCCGTGATTTTCCTGCTCCGGCAGGCTGGATGTCCCACTAGTGTAGCATATTTAGAAAAAACAAACAACCGAATGAAAGAAAATTCACGGCCGTTTTTTGATACATGCCAGAATATGACTTTTTTGTGTTTTTTCGGTTGACAGCCTTTTGTTAGTATGATAAAATACCATCGTTAGTGAAAACAAACTTGTTTGAAAGTCGAGGATAGCCTATGAATCTGACCCATGCGCAGGAGGGGCAGGAATACATCGTCAAGGCGATTGAGACTGACGATGAAGAAATGGACGCATTCCTGTTCTCGCTTGGATGCTACAGCGGCGAACCGATTACCGTCGTCGCGCACCGCAAAGGCGGCTGTGTCGTTTCCATCAAGGACGGCCGGTACAACATCGACAATCAGTTGGCGTCTGCCATTCTGGTGTGATTCTGCCTCCGGGCGGAAGCGCACAGAAGCGCTGGAAGCCAGCTGCTTCTTTTGCCATCGGGTTAGGTTATACTAATATTAGGCTTTTCTAACAAACTTGTGTAAGGGCGCTGCGGGATGCAGGGCCAAACAGAGGAGGAGTCACCATGAGAATTGCTTTTGCGGGCAACCCCAACAGCGGCAAGACGACGATGTACAACGCCCTGACCGGACGCAACGAGCGCGTGGGCAACTGGGCAGGCGTCACCGTCGAGAAGAAGGAAGCGCTGATCAAGAAGAGCTTCTGGCAGGGCGAGGAGCTGGTCGCCGTCGACCTGCCGGGCGCGTATTCGATGTCCCCGTTCACGTCCGAGGAGAGCATCACCAGCAGCTATGTCAAAAGCGAGCACCCGGATGCGATCATCAACATCGTCGACGCTACGAACCTGAGCCGCAGCCTGTTCTTTACGACACAGCTGCTGGAACTGGGCGTTCCGGTCGTCGTCGCGCTGAACAAGAGCGACGTTAACAAGAAGAAGGAAATCACGATCGATGCGAAGGCGCTGTCCGCGGCGCTGGGCTGCCCGGTTGTGGAGACCATTTCCACCGTCAGCAGCAACGAGGGTCTGGCCGAGGTCGTGAAGACTGCCGCGGGCCTTGCGGGCAAGGGGCAGAAGGCGCCGTATCAGCAGGGCGATATCGACCTGACGGACAAGGCCGCCGTCGTCGAGGCGGACAAGAAGCGCTTTGACTTCGTCAACAAGATCGTCGCCAAGGTGGAAAAGCGCAAGATTCTCACCAGGGATAAGAACACCCAGGACAAGATCGACGACGTGCTGACCAATCCGGTCGCCGGCATCCTGATTTTTGCGGTCGTGATGTATCTGGTGTTCGATATTTCCCAGTCCACCCTCGGCCCGCTGCTGGCGGATACGCTGGTCGCGTGGATTGAGACCTTCCAGGGCTTCGTCGGCGGTCTGGTCGAAAACGCCCATCCGCTGCTGCAGGCGCTGCTTGTGGACGGCATCATCGGCGGCGTCGGCGCGGTTGTCGGCTTCCTGCCGCTGGTCATGGTCATGTACTTCCTGATCGCGCTGCTGGAGGACTGCGGCTACATGGCCCGCGTCTCCGTCGTACTCGACCCGATCTTCAAGAAGGTCGGCCTCTCCGGCAAGTCCGTCATCCCGTTCGTCATCAGCACCGGCTGCGCCATTCCGGGCGTCATGGCCTGCCGCACGATCCGCAACGAGCGCGAGCGCAAGGCGACCGCCATGCTGGCGCCGTTCATGCCCTGCGGCGCGAAGCTCCCGGTGATCGCGCTGTTCGCCGGCGCGTTCTTCGAGGACGCGACCTGGGTGGGCACGCTCATGTACTTCGTGGGCATTGCGCTGATCTTCTTCGGCGCGCTGCTGGTCAATAAGATCGCCGGCCACAAAAACCGCAAGTCCTTCTTCATCATGGAGCTGCCGGAGTACAAGATCCCGAGCGTCAAGCGCGCGTTCATCTCCATGTGCTCCCGCGGCTGGGCCTATATCGTCAAGGCAGGCACTGTCATCCTCGTGTGCAACACGGTCGTGCAGATCATGCAGGCCTTCACCTGGTCCTTCGCGCTCGCTGAGGCGGCCGATACCTCCATCCTCGCTTCCATCGCCCGTCCGTTCTCCTATCTGCTGATCCCGATCGTCGGCGTCGCCTCCTGGCAGATGGCTGCCGCCGCCGTGACCGGCTTTATTGCCAAGGAAAACGTCGTGGGCACGCTGGCTGTCTGCTTCGTCGGCCTTGAGAACCTGATCGATACCGAAGAGCTGGCCCTGATGGAAGGCGCTGGCGCCGAGGTGGCCTCCGTCTTCGCGATTACCAAGGTCGCTGCGCTGGCCTACCTCATGTTCAACCTCTACACCCCGCCGTGCTTCGCCGCGCTGGGCGCGATGAATTCCGAGATCAAGGACCGCAAGTGGTTCTGGGGCGGCATTGCGCTGCAGTTTGCGACCGGCTTCTCCGTGGGCTTTGTGGTCTACCAGATCGGCACGCTGATCACCACCGGCGCGTTTGGCGCGGGCTTCGTCCCGGGTCTTGTCGTCTTCGCCGCGATCATCGCCGTCATCGCTTATCAGATCCGCAAGACCGAGAAGAGCCTTGCCGGCGAGTACGCGCTCAAGAAGTAAAAGAAAGATAAGCGCGGAAAGCGGAGACTGCACGGCATGACCGGAAAGGAGTTTGCGATGGTCAATTTTGTAGTGATTCTCATCCTTGCGCTGATCATCGGCGCGGCGTCTCTTTACATCTATAAAGAGAAAAAGCGCGGCGTGGTCTGCGTAGGCTGTCCGCATGCCTGCATGCGGGATCCTAAAACCGGCGAATACGTCGGCGGCGGATGCAGCGGCAAGTGCTCCGGCTGCCCGGGCAGCTGCGGCCGCTGATCCTGAATTCTGATTCGGTATTTCGCTCCTGAACCTCATCGTGCTGCTTCGCATAGGATAATGCGGGGTGGTACGATGAGGTCTTTTGTTTATGCCGGCGCCGCCACGATGTTTGCTTTTGCGATGACCGCGCTGGGCGCAGCGGCGGTTTTCTTTTTCGGCGGGAACAGAAGCGAACGGCTGGAACGGACGACGCTGGGCTTTGCCGGCGGCGTAATGAGCGCGGCGGCGGTCTTCAGCCTGCTGCTGCCCGCGCAGGAGCGGGCGCAGGCGCTCGGCATGCTGCCTTGGGCGGTGCTCTGCGCGGGCACGCTGCTGGGCGCGGGGATGATCTTTTTGATGGATATGCTGCTTGCGCGCCTTGGCCCCGTGCAGCGGGCCGGGCGAAGCGGCGCACGGGCCGCGCTTTTGTACGGCGCGGTAACGCTGCATAATATCCCCGAGGGCATGGCGGTCGGCCTTGCGTTCGCGCTGGCGGCGGATGCGGGCGGCGCTGCGCTGTATGCCGCCTGCGCCTTGGCGCTGGGCATCGGGCTGCAGAATATTCCCGAGGGCGCGGCGGTCGCGCTTCCGCTTTCCCAGTGCGGCATGGGCCGCGTGCGCAGCTTTGCGCTCGGCGCGCTTTCCGGCGCGGCGGAGCCGGTCTTCGGCCTGCTGGCGGCGCTGCTGGCCGTGCGCGCGGCGGCGCTGATGCCGGGCCTGATGGCGTTTTCCGCCGGCGCGATGCTGATGGTCGTCTTCTCGGAGATGATCCCGAAGGCGGCGGAAGGAAGGGATGGTACCGCTGCGGCGATTGCCGGGTATGCGCTGATGATGGCGCTGGACGTCGCGCTTGGCTGACCGGCTGGCCTGCGCTTTTTTTGCTCCGGTTTGTGCGTCTTCTTGCTTTTTGCCCGCATAGCGGGTATAATAAATCTGCACGGAACTGCGTGCGGACAGGAGGCTATATCATGACCCCGGAAATGATGGAAGAGCGCGACGTCGTCGAATTCGTGGACGACGAGGGCAATACGCTTCTGCTGGAAGTAATGGATTACTTCTTCTACAACGGTGAGGAATTCGCTGCGCTGTGCGACGCGAAGGAAGATCCGTCCGATGACGACGCGGATGACGACGCCGTCTATATCATGAAGATCAACACCTTTACCGACGAAAACGGCGAGGAAATGGAAGAGTTTGTTCCGCCGGCAGAGGAACTGATGGAGAAGCTGATCTCCGTCGTGCGCACCCGTTTTATGGACGAGGACGTTGACGACGAGGACGAAGAATAAGCGATTACGCGCGATCATCACGCGGGGCGGAGCATGTTCCGCTCCGCGTTTTTGCATATCGGCATGCCGCGGGAACATACGCGGCGATCATAACGGAGGAAATGAGCGGCGATGAACGACCTGCTGAAACTGAAAATCGAGCGGCTGCCCGCCTGCCCGGGCTGCTACCTGATGAAAAGCGAGGGCAGGATCATCTACGTCGGCAAGGCGGTCAACCTCAAAAACCGCGTCAGCCAGTATTTCCACAAAAACCGCGACCACACGATCAAGGTCCGCACGATGGTCTCGCGGATCGACGACTTTGACATCGTGCTGTGCGATACGAACCTCGAAGCGCTGATCCTGGAAAGCAACCTGATCAAGCTGCATAAGCCGCAGTACAACATCCTCCTCAAGGACGACAAGCACTATCCGTATCTGCGCATCGACGTCTCGCAGGATTACCCGCGGATCGAGCTGGTGCGCCGGGTGGAGAAGGACAGGGCGAAGTACTTCGGCCCGTACATGGGCGCGACGGGCGTGCGCGAGGTGATGGACGTGCTGCGCGGGCTGTTTCCGCTGCGCACCTGCCAGATGGCGATCCGGCCCGGGATGAATAAGCGCCCCTGCCTGCATCACCAGCTGGGCGAGTGCATGGCGCCCTGCGCGGGGAAGGTCACGCCGCAGGAATACGCGCGCGTCGTGCAGGAGGTCATCGATTTCCTCGGCGGAAAATCCACCGCCGTGCTCGACCGCCTGCAGGAGCAGATGATGGACGCGGCGAAAAACATGCGCTTTGAACAGGCAGCGCAGCTGCGCGACAGGATCCGCGACGCGCAGGGTCTGCTCGAGCGGCAGAAGGCGATCAACGTCCGCGGCGGCGATCAGGACATTCTTGCCTGCGCTGTGGACGAGATCGACGCGATGGTCGAGGTGGTCTTCGTCCGCGGCGGACATATGATCGGCGCGGAGCATTACGCGCTCGAGGGCGCGGGCGATCAGGGCGCAGAGCAGATCCTCGCGCAGTTCATGCTCCAGTTCTATGACGACGGCAGAATGGCGGCGGGCGAGGTGCTGTGCATGGAGACGCCCGAGCAGGCGGAGGACATCGAAAGCGTGCTCACGGAGCGCAAGGGCGCGCGCGTGATTATCCGGGAGCCGCAGCGCGGCACCAAGCACAAGCTGGTCGAGCTGGCGCTTAAGAATGCGAAGGACGCGCTTGCAAAGCGCAATGCGCATCTGGCGCGGCAGAACGAGCGCACCGTCGGCGCCTGCGCGGCGCTGGCGGAGGTCATCGGCATGGAGGGCGTTCCCTCGAGGATCGAGGGCTACGACATCTCCAACACGCAGGGCGATCAGTCCGTCGGCGCGATGGTTGTGGCGATCGACGGCAGGCCTGCGCCGAAGGAATACAGAATATTCAAGATCAAAACGGTCGTCGGCGCGAACGACTTTGCCTCCCATGCCGAGGTCATGACAAGGCGCATGAAGCGCGCAAAGGACGAGCGGGAGAAGCTGATGGAAGAGGGCAGGCTGAACCCTGACGGGACGCTGCCTGCGGGCGCGCCGCCGCTTTCGGGCTTCGCGGCGCTGCCGGATCTGATTCTCATCGACGGCGGCGCGCAGCAGCTGCGCTTTGCGCGGGAGGCGATGCACAGCGTCGGCTACGATATCCCGATGTTCGGCCTGGCGGAGCGGCTGGAGGAGATCTTCCTGCCGAATCAGGAACAGAGCATCCTGCTGGACCGCAGGAGCCCTGCGCTGCATCTGATTCAGCGCATCCGCGACGAGGCGCACCGCTTCGGCATCACGCACCACAGGAACCTGCGCCAAAAGGCGAGCGTCCATTCGACGCTGGAGGATATCCCGGGAATCGGCAAGACGCGAAGGCGCGCCCTGCTTACGCATTTCAAATCGATCAAACGGATCGCAGAGGCGACCCTTGAGGAGCTGCAGCAGGCCGAGGGCATCGGCCCCGCGCAGGCGAAGGCGATTTACGACCATTACCATACCGAAGAACAAGCGGGCGGGGAGGCATAACGATGCTGGCAAAGCTTAGCAGCATGGGACTGACGGGCATTGAGGGATACCGCGTGACGGTCGAGGCGTTCAGCGCGGACGGCATGCCGATGTTTGAAATCGTCGGCCTGCCGGATGCGGCGGTCAAGGAGAGCCGCGAGCGCGTGCGCGCGGCGATGGCTTCCTGCGAGATGACCTTCCCTGTCGCGCGGCTGACGATCAACCTCGCGCCGGCGGACGTCAAAAAGGAAGGCCCGTCCTATGACCTGCCGATTGCCCTGGCGATTCTCGCTTCCTGCGGCGTGCTCGATCAGGACGCCTTTGACGGCGTGGCGGCCGTGGGCGAATTGTCGCTCTCCGGCGGCGTGGTCGGCGTGCGCGGCGCGCTGTCGATGGCGATTGCTGCGCGGGGCTGCGGCGTCAGGACGCTGCTGCTGCCTGCGCAGAACGCGCAGGAGGCGGCCTGCGTCGAGGGCGTGGAGATTCTCCCCGTCGCGCATCTTCGCGAGGCGATCGACCATCTGCGCGGGAAGAAGCGGATTGCGCCGCTTGAGGCTGTGCCGTATGCCCAGCGCCTGATTGGCCGGGAGACGAGGAACGATTTTGCCGATGTGCGCGGGCAGAGGAGCGCCAAGCGCGCGCTGGAAATCGCGGCGGCCGGCGGGCATAACGTCCTGATGATCGGCCCGCCGGGCAGCGGCAAGACGATGATGGCGCGCTGCCTTCCGGGTATCCTGCCGGATATGACGCTGGAGGAGGCGCTGTCCGTGACGCGCATCCACAGCGCGGCGGGGACGCTGCGCGGGGGCGAGGGGCTGATGCTCGAGCGTCCGTTCCGCGCGCCGCATCATACGGTCAGCGCGGTAGCGCTGGTGGGCGGCGGCAGCAAGGCGAGGCCAGGCGAAATCAGTCTCGCGCATGGCGGCGTCCTGTTCCTGGACGAGCTGCCGGAATACGACCGCGCGGCGCTGGAGGCGATGCGTCAGCCGCTGGAGGATGGCTTTGTGAGCGTCGTCCGCGTGAGCGCGCAGGCGAAATACCCGGCCCGCTCGATGCTGATTGCGGCGATGAATCCCTGCCCCTGCGGCAATTACGGCTCCAAAACGCAGCCCTGCCGCTGCAAGGAGTCGGACATCCGCCGGTATCTTTCGCGGATTTCCGGCCCGCTGCTGGATCGCATCGATCTGCAGCTGGAGGTTTCCGCCCTGCCGGTCAAGGAGATCACCGGCGGCGGACAGGAGGAACCCTCTGCCGCGATCCGCGCGCGCGTCCAGCGCGCAAGGGCGCGCCAGCAGGAAAGAAGCGCGGCGGCGGGAGCGGCCTGCAATGCGGAGCTGACGGCACGGCAGGTCGAGGAGGTCTGCCGCCTGGACGCGGGCTGCAATGCCGTGCTCGAGCGGGCATGCGAAAAATACAGTCTTTCGATGCGCGCGGTATCGCGCATCAAGAAGGTCGCGCGGACCATCGCGGACCTTGCCGGCGAGGAAAGCATCTCGCGGGCGCATCTGCTGGAGGCTATCGCCTTCCGCAATCTCGACGGGGATTACTGGAGATAAACAGAAGGGGAGGAACGACCTGTGAAATACGAAAAGGAATACCTCGATAAGATTCAGAAGGAGCTCAATACCGCCGTCCTGTGCGATATCCTGGACGAGCTTGGCTACCGCAATCAGGCGATGGACGGCAGCCTCTATCCGCTTGAGGAGGACTATAAGCTCTGCGGCGTGGCGCGCACGGTGCTGGCCTACGACGTATTCGAGCAGCCGGAGGCGGCCTATGCGACCGAGATTGAGGCGGTCGATTCGCTGCGCGAGGGCGATATCGCCGTGTGCGTGAACAAGAGCTGCAGCAACGGCTTCTGGGGCGAGCTGATGACCAACGCTGCGATCGCGCGCGGCGCGCGGGGCGCGGTTATCGACGGCGCGATCCGCGACATCACGCAGATCAAGGCGCTGAGCGACCGCTTCATGGTCTTTGCCAGGGGCCGCAATCCGCTCGATTCCAAGGGCCGCTGCCTTGTGGCGGATTACGACTGCCCGGTGGTCTGCGCGGGCGTGCGCGTCTGTGCGGGCGATCTGATCTTCGCGGACATCGACGGGATCGTCGTCGTCCCGGAGGAGGTCGCGCAGACCTGCATCGAAAAGGCGTTTGAAAAGATTGCGGGCGAAAACCTCGTGCGCGAAGCCCTGCGCAGCGGCATGCTGCTCAAGGACGCCTTCGCCAAATACGGCATACTGTGAGGCAATTTGCGTTTTTCTTTGTTTTGTGGTATAATGTGCTTACCACAAAACAAGGAGGAATCTCAGATGCATGCGTTTGTCCCCTATGAAAAGCTGAGCAAAAAGCAGCAGAAGGAAATCAACCGCAAGAAGCGCGCGACCTGGGGAAATGTGAATCCCGTGACGCGCAAAGTCGAAAACGCGAAAGCCTATAACCGCAAAAAGCACCAGCGCAGGATGGATGAAGACGGCGCCGGTGCTTTTTTGATGCGGAGGGCAGGATAGAACCGGCATGATTATAAAGCATGAAGGTTATGAGACAGAATGTGCGTTTTGTGGTAAGATAAGAGCAGCTTTACAGGGCAATGCCCGAAATCGTTCAACAGGGAGACGGAAACGACATGGTGATCAAGCGCGAGATTCTCTTTACGCCCGCAGACGACATGCGGACGCTGCATATTTACCTGCCGGACGACTACGAAAAGAGCGGCGAATCGTATCCGGTGATGTACTTTTTCGACGGGCATAACCTCTTTTTCAACGAGGACGCGACCTACGGCAAGAGCTGGGGCCTGAAGGAATTCATGGACGGCTGGCACAAGCGGCTGATCATCGTGGGCATAACCTGCTCGATGACCAACCGGCTTGTGGAATACTGCCCGTATTACTTCAAGAAGGGCTTCCTCGGCGAAATCAGGGGTACGGGCGATGCGACAATCCGCTGGATGATCGAGGAGCTCAAGCCCGTGATCGACCGCGAATTCCGCACGATGCCCCTGCGCGAATGCACGGCCATCGGCGGCAGCAGCATGGGCGGCCTGATGAGCCTGTACGCCGCCGTGCGCTACAACA
>JAFSCW010000032.1 GCA_017436605.1 Clostridia bacterium
GGAAGAGTTCGCGGGTAAGAAGGTTGCCTTCTTCTCCACCAACTGCTCCATGCAGGAGCCGCTGCAGACCGCGATCCTGACCCAGCCGAACGCCTACTATCCGCAGCCGTGCTGCCCGTCTCCGTATCATGCCTTCCCGGCCGCTCTGGGCCTCGAGTCCCTGCAGGTCGGCGGCGATGACACCGACGCTCTGAAGCAGATCGCTGCGAAGCTGGCTGAGTACGACGCTGTTGGCCGTTACTCCACCTGGCCGACTCCGGTCAACATGGCCATCATCGACGTCGCCTGCCAGTATGCCAAGGCGTACATCGACGGCGAAGTTGGCAACAACGACGCTGCGAAGATCGCTTCCCTGTTCGAGGTTGCTGCTCCGGGCGCTGTCCTGGCGAACTACACCGACGCCAACGGCACCACCTACGACAACTACTACACCATCCTGCTGGGCGCGGTTGACTTCAACGAGTACAAGTAATCCGCAGGCAGCCTGAATATGGCGTAAATGAAGCTGACCCGCCTCAATTGGTGAGGCGGGTCGCTTTTCGATTTCAATAAGGAGGAATACAATTGGCCGCGGAGTACATCTTGGAGATGAAAAACATCACCAAGCGCTACGGCGAGAATACGGTGCTGTCCAACGTCTCTCTTAAAATCCGCCCCGGCGAGATTCACGCGCTGCTGGGCGAAAACGGCGCAGGCAAGAGTACGCTGATGAACGTGCTCTTTGGTATGCCGGTCATTCATGCGACCGGCGGTTTTGACGGCGAGGTGCTGATCGACGGTCAGCCGACCACCATCGCTTCTCCGCATGATGCGATGCTCAAGGGCATCGGCATGGTGCATCAGGAGTTCATGCTCCTGCCGGGTTTCACCATCACTGAAAATATCAAGCTCAATCGCGAAATCTCCCATCCGAGTCTCCTCT
Source organism: Clostridia bacterium (assembly GCA_017436605.1). Taxonomy (GTDB): domain Bacteria; phylum Bacillota; class Clostridia; order Christensenellales; family Aristaeellaceae; genus Ventricola. Next base: position 923 of record JAFSCW010000032.1, read on the forward strand.
CCCGCGTCTTTGGCAAGAATCTGGAAACGCTGGATATGGCCTCGATGTCCGAAGACGCCCGCAAGGCGCTGGACAGCGTGGGTATGTCCATTGATGAATATACGAAGGTTGCCGGCCTGCCGGTCGGTTATATGCAGTTTGTCGAAATCGCCCGCGAAATCGACAAGACCGGCGTGAAGCTGCTGGTGTTTGATGAGCCGACGGCCGTTCTGACGGAATCCGAGGCGGCGCAGCTGCTGAGCGTCATGAAGTCCATCGCGGCCAAGGGCATCGCGATCATCTTCATTACCCATCGTCTCGACGAGGTGATCGAGGCTGCCGACGGCGTGACCATCCTGCGCGACGGCAAGTTCGTCTGCGACACCCGCACGGCGGAAACCAACGTGACCAAGCTTGCCGAGCTGATGATCGGACGCAAGGGCGAGTCCGCTTTTGTTACGGCTGATCCGCGCGAATTTGCGGCGGACAGCCCTCTGGCGCTGAAAATCCGTCACCTGATGGTCGACATGCCGGGCGAGCAGGTCAAGGACGTTTCTCTGGATATCCATGAGGGCGAGATCTTCGGCATCGGCGGCCTGGCCGGACAGGGCAAGGTCGGTATTCCGAACGGCATCATGGGCGTTTACGACGCCGAGGGCGAGGTTGAGCTCTTCGGCCAGAAGGTAAAGCTTAACGATGCCCATAGCGCGCTCAAGAGCGGCATGGCGATGGTTTCTGAGGATCGCCGCGGCGTGGGCCTGCTGCTGGATGAAAGCATCGAGGACAACATCGTCTTCAATGCCATGCAGGTGAACGGTGAATTCACCAAGAATCTGCTGGGCGCGAAGCTCAAGGATGTAAAGGGCATCCGCGAGCACGCCAAGAACATGATCAAGGAGCTGGATATCCGCTGTTTCGGTCCGATGCAGCACACCGGCACCCTCTCCGGCGGCAACCAGCAGAAGGTCTGCATTGCCCGCGCGCTGACGATGGATCCGAAGCTGATCTTCGTTTCCGAGCCGACCCGCGGCATCGATATCGGCGCCAAGAAGCTGGTGCTGGAGACGCTGGTCAAGCTCAACCGCGAGAAGGGCATGACCGTCGTCATGGTTTCTTCCGAGCTGATGGAGCTGCGCTCCATCTGCGACCGCATTGCCATCGTCGCCGAGGGCGAAGTGGTCGACGTGCTGCCGGTGAACAGCTCCGATGCGGACTTCGGTCTGGCGATGTCGGGCATCAAGCCGGGCACCCAGTCCTGAAAGGAGGCGTAAAGCATGAAAGTGAATGTGAGTAAGAAGCAGATCATCGCCTGCGTGCTGATCGTCATCCTTGCCATTGCGCTGGGCGTTGTGGGCGTGTATGGCCTGTCCAGCCGCAATGCGGAATCCGGCGTGAAGGTGCTGCAGGATATGCGTCTGCAGGCGATTCTCAATACCGCCGGCACCGGCGCTGTGGATGCGTATGTCGCGGCCGAAAAGCAGGCGGCGACCAAGGCTGTCCGCGAGGCGGGCGGCGGCATGAAGGAAGTTCGCGCTGCGACCGCGAAGGCGGAGGAGGAAGCGCGCGCCAAGGCCGCGGAGCTCGGCATCGGCGCGGTGGACCTGTCTTCCGTCGATACGGCTGCGCTGAGCGCCGCGCTGAACGTCATGGTCGACGCGCAGCAGGCGTACTACGCCGAAGAGGCGCGCGCGCAGGCCGAATATATCGAGCTGAATAAGGACGCCATTACCATGCAGGAGGACACGGCGGAAATGACCGACGACTCCGGCAGCGAGGCGGAGATGGAAGAAACCATCGACATGTCCGGCTTTGTGGCGACCGAGGAAATGAACAGCCTGATGGCCAAGGTGGACGAGGCGTATCTGAACATGTGCGAGGAGATCAAGGTGATCTTCCCGGCGCTGACCGACGACATCCTCGCCTCCCTGAAGGCGACCATCACGGCCGTGATGGCTGCCGCGGGCGATACCTTTGAAAGCCAGTATGACCGCGCGCAGGAGGCCAGCGGCATCAACCCCGGCACGTTCGGCATGATCCTGCGTCAGGGCCGCACGTTTGCGCTGACCGCGGTGGGCCTGGTTCTGCTGGCGCTGATGGTCTTCTTCTATGGCCCGCTGGTCAAGAAGATGGGCGTTCCGCGTCTGATCATCGGTTCCTTCTTTGTGCTCCTTTGTCTGATGGCGCTGATTCTGAATCTGTCCCTGAGCAGCCAGCTGGGCAATACGCTCGTGCGTCTTGGCATGAACGGCGTGCTCGTTCTGTCCATGCTGCCGGGTATCCAGTGCGGCATCAGCCTGAACCTGGGCATGCCCATCGGCATCATCGGCGGCCTGATCGGCGGCCTGCTGTGCATCGAGCTGGGCATGAGCGGCATCGGCGGCTTCCTGTTCGCCTGCCTGATCGGCGTTGCGATTTCCGCCGTCACCGGCTATGTCTACGGCATGCTGCTCAACCGCCTCAAGGGCGATGAGATGAGCGTCACGACGTACGTCGGCTTCTCCATCGTCTCCCTCATGTGTATCGGCTGGCTGGTCATGCCGTTCAAGAGCCCGATCATGAAGTGGCCGCTGGGCAACGGTCTGCGTACGACCATCGGTCTGCAGAGCGCTTATAAGCACGTGCTCAACAACTTCCTGTCCTTCGAGTTCCTCGGCGTGACGATCCCAACGGGACTGCTGCTGTTCTTCGCGCTGTGCTGCTTCCTGGTATGGCTGTTCATGCGCTCCAAGACCGGCATTGCGATGTCCGCTGCGGGCGCGAATCCGCGCTTCGCTGCGGCGACGGGCATCAACGTCGACAGGATGCGCATCATCGGTACCATGCTCTCCACGATGCTGGCTGCTGTGGGCATCATCGTCTACGGCCAGAGCTACGGCTTCATGCAGCTGTATCAGGCTCCGCGCCAGATGGGCTTCCTCGCGGCCTCTGCGATTCTGCTGGGCGGCGCGTCGACGTCCCGCGCGAAGATCAGCAATGTTGTGATCGGTACGTTCCTGTTCCAGGGCGTTCTGACGCTGGGCATGCCGGTCGCCAATGCGCTGATCCCGGGTTCCACGATCTCCGAGACGCTGCGAATCCTGATCTCCAACGGCATCATTCTCTATGCGCTCACCAAGTCGGGAGGTGCGTCTCGTGGCTAAGAAAAACTGGCGCGAATTTGTGCGCAACAATGTTGTTACGATCATGTTCATCGTGGTCTGTGCGGTTTGTATGGCGTTCTCCGGCTATAAGCCCAACTACGTCATGTACGAGCTGTTCGGCCGCCTTTCCCGCAATGCGTTCATCGTTCTGGCGCTGATTATTCCGATCGTCGCCGGCATGGGCATCAACTTCGCCATCACCATCGGCGCGATGGCGGCGCAGATCGCCTGCATTCTGGTGCTCGAATGGGGCATCCCGGGCTTTGCCGGCTTCCTGACTGCCGCTGCGCTGACCGTTCCGATGGCGAGCGTTTTCGGCTTCCTCATCGGCAAGATCCTCAACAAGATGAAGGGTCAGGAAATGATCGGCGGCATGATCCTCGGCTATTTTGCCAATGGTCTTTATCAGCTGCTGTGCCTGTTCATCTTCGATAACATCATCCCGATCAACAACCCGGATCTGACGATCAAGGGTTCCAAGGGCATCGCCAACACCATGGACCTGTCCAAGGCGGGCGGCATGGGCGGCACGCTTGAGAAGCTCTGGCGTCTGCCGATGCATCAGGCGATTCTGGTGTTCGGCGTGGTGATCGCGGCGATCCTGCTGATCGCCCATGTGCGCAGCCACCGCAGGAACAACAAGAAGCTCGGCATCCAGCTGGGCGCGCTTGCCGGCGCCTGCGTGCTGATGCAGCTGCCGGTGATGAAGGATCTGTTCTCCATGGTTCAGGTTCCGATGGCGACCTTCGGCATTGTCGCGCTGCTGTGCCTGTTCAACGTCATGCTCATGCGTACGCGTCTGGGTCAGCAGTTCCGTGCTGTCGGCCAGAACCGTACCGTCGCCAACGCGGCCGGCATCAATGTCGACAAGGTCCGCATCATCGCGATCACGATTTCCACCGTCCTGGCGGGCTGGGGCCAGCTGATCTTCGTGCAGAACCTCGGCGCGTTCCAGACCTACGGCGCGGCGGATCAGGTCGGCCTGTATGCGGGCGCTGCGATTCTGGTCGGCGGCGCGTCCGTCGTCCGCGCGACGAATACGCAGGCGCTGCTGGGCACGGTTCTGTTCCATCTCATGTTCATCCTCGCGCCGGCGGCGGGCAAGAACCTGTTCGGCGATGCGGCGATCGGCGAGTATTTCCGCGTCTTCATGTGCTACGGCGTTATCGCCCTTGCGCTGGTCATGCATGCCTGGAGCAGCGTGGCTTCCAAGAAGAAAAAGGCATAAACCGCGGCGCGCTGACGCTGCGGCTCTCCAAATTGTTTCAAGGCGGCAGGCACTTCATGGCCTGCCGCTTTTTGCTGCCTGCCCCGCAGAACGCCTTTATATTGACCTGCCGGGAAGAAATACCTCACCCCGTTGAATAAATTGGCGATGTGATGTATAATGATAAAACATCAAGCAAGGAGGCCATATCTGTGAAGAAGAAAAGAACGTGGATCAAGTGGGTAATCCTGCTGGTTCTGGCTGCCGCAGTCGCCGGCGGATTTTTGATCATGTCCGGCCGGTCGAATTCGGCGGCATATACGGAGGTGCCTGTCACACAGGGCGACCTGACGACTTACTATAATTTCGATGGCCTCGTTCATGCGCCGCGCATGCAGACGCTTGCCGCGCAGCAGGACGGCACGGTGCGCACGGTCTATGTCAGCCAGAACGATACCGTCCGCAAGGGCGACAGGCTCTATCGCCTCGACGGCGGCGAGACGATCGAAGCCGATATCGGCGGCGAGGTGACCGGGCTGTATATCGAGGAAGGCAGCGTCGTATCCGCCGGGGAAACCGTTGTGCAGATCATCGATATGGAGAGGCTCGAGGTGCAGCTGGACGTCGACGAATACGATGTGAAGGCTGTTTCGCCGGGCAGCGCAGTCGCGGTGATCATTCTGGCGACGGACGAAAAATACGACGGCGTCGTTTCCGCGCTGGATAAGAACGGAACCGCGTCCGGCGATCTTTCCTATTATACAGCGACCGTGCCGATGCAGGAGATGCAGGGCGCTTATCCGGGCATGCAGGTCAGCGCGAAGGTGCTGCGCGATCAGGTGACGGGCGCGGCGCTGCTGCGCGCGGACGCGGTGCAGTTCGACGAATACAACGTGCCGTTTGTCTATGTAGACAAGGGCGGCGCGGAGCCGGAGAAGGTGCCGGTGACGGTCGGCGTGAGCGACGGCGTGTACTGTCAGATCGTCAGCGGCGTGCAGGCCGGCGATACCGTCATGAAGCCGACTGGCATGTCCATGATGGAACTGATGCTCGAGCTGGACGCGAAGACGCGCTGATCGGAGGCGCATATGAGCAACGATTTTTTCTCGATGCGGGGGATCGTCAAGCAGTATCAGATGGGCGATGAGCTCCAGACGATCCTCAAGGGCATCGATCTGGACATCGACGAGGGCGAGTTTCTTTCCGTGCTCGGCCCGTCGGGCAGCGGAAAATCCACGCTGATGAACATCATCGGCTGTCTGGATACACCGACCTCCGGAACGTATATCCTCCATGGACGGACAATCCGCGACCTGAACGAAAAGCAGCTGGCGCGCATCCGCAGCGTGGAGATCGGCTTTATCTTCCAGCAGTTCCAGCTTCTGCCGAGGCTGGATGCGATGAAGAACGTCGAGCTGCCGCTGATCTATGCCGGCGTGCCGCCGAAGGAGCGCGCGCGGCGCGCGGAGGAGATGCTTGTGCGCGTGGGCCTGCAGGACAAGCTGCACCACAACCGCAACCAGCTCTCCGGCGGACAGCAGCAGCGCGTGGCGATTGCCCGCGCGCTGGCGACAAACCCGACGCTTCTCCTTGCGGACGAGCCGACGGGCGCGCTGGACCAGACGACCGGCGAGCAGGTCATGGCGCTGTTTCAGGAGCTGCACGCCGAGGGGCGCACGATCATCATGATCACGCACGACCTGAAGATCGCCCGGCACGGCTCGCGCATCGTGAACATCCTCGACGGCGAGCTTTCCGAGGGGGTGAGCGCGTATGATTAAGCGGCGATGGGACATGTTCATGGAGAGCGTGAGCATGTCGGTATCCAACATCACGGGCAACAAGATGCGCACCTTCCTCACGACGCTGGGCATCATCATCGGCGTTGCGGCGATCATCGCGCTGATGACCGTCGTCCAGGGCGCGACGGACACGATGAACGAGCAGTTCGACGCGATGGGTCTGGGCACGCTGCGCGTATCCATCACAGGCACGGCGCTCAAGCAGGGCCTCACCGATGCGGAGCTGCAGGAGCTTCTGGACTGCGAGCATGTGGCGGGCATTTCGCCCTCGCTGTCCTCGAAGATGACGGCCAAGCGCGGCGGCGCATGGTCGGACGCGATCAACGTCAACGGAAACGGCAGCGAGTATTTCCTGCATAATCCGGATCTGCTGGGCGGCGGACGCACGATCAACCCGATCGACGTCGAGCAGGGGCTGCAGGTCTGCCTCATCGACGGCAACGCGGCGGAAACGCTGTTCTTCGGCGAAAACCCGATTGGCCAGACGTTTTATCTGAGCGGATTGGAATATACCGTCGTCGGTCTGATCGACAAGGA
>JAFSCW010000033.1 GCA_017436605.1 Clostridia bacterium
ACCGCCGCGATCAGGAGCACGCGCTTTTCGTGCTTCCTCAAAAATGCCTCATGCCTGTCCGCCACGCGCAGCGCAAGCAGCATGCCCGCCGCGCCGGCAAGCGCGATCACGGCAAGCGCCGCCCTGTTTCTGCCGTAGAGCTCCCAGGGGGCAAAGAGCGTATTGGCCGCCGTGAAGAGATAGCACGGGATCATCAGCGCCATGCCGGCCAGAAGCAGGAAATGGCTTATCTCTCTTTTTTTCATGAGGCCGCATCGACCTCCCTGAGCTTCAGCAGCTGATACTGCCCCTTCGCGTCCACGAATTCATACTGCGTTTTGAAGATCTCATCGACGCGCGCGTCATACGGCGGGCCGAATTCACGGTTATAGAAGATCACGACCCAGCGTGGCGGATTGCTTGCAAATTCTTCGGCGATCTCGTCCATCACGGCGGGGTCCGCCTGACCGAGAATCTCCTGCAGGAAATAAAACCGCATGCTCGGCAGCGCGCCCGTGGCGACATACCACTTGGGCTCGACGCGGTAGGCCATGAAGCTGTCCCTGTCCTCCTCGGGCACAAGCGCATACAGCGCCTGCGCGTCCGGGATCATGTTCTGCGTTTCCCTGTAGCGCTGCATATGCAGCAGGCTCTGCTGCACGCCCACTGCGATCAGCGCGGCGCAGCAAAGCACGCAGAGCGCCCGGCAGCTCAGGCGGAGCTTTCCCGGGAAGCGCTCGCGGATGAGCGCAAGCACCTGCCCCGCGCCCAGCGCCGCCATCGGCACGCCGAGCATCAGATAATGCAGGTAGTACTTATGGGAGATGAACGCCGCGCCGCCAGCGCCCGCCGCGCCGATGATCATCGCCAGCGCGAGGGGAACCTGCCTGCAGCGGAACCAATACGCCGCCGCGCCCAGGCATGCGCAGCCCGCGATGAACATCGCGTAATGGCCGTAGCCATCCCGCAAAAGCATATGCAGCCGGCCGAAGCCGTCCGTCTCCGCGTACATCATGTTGTGCGTGATCGAGCCGTAGATCGCATCGCCGATCGCGCCGTGATACGCGAGCCACGCCGCAACCGGCGCAAGCGCCGCCGCAAGGCCGAGCGCATAGCCCCCGGCGCAGACGCCAAGATGCGCAAACCGCCGCGTGCAGGCCATGCACGCCGCCAGCGCCAAAACCGCGCAGGCGAGGGGCAGCATGTTGTTGGCGCGGGTGAGGAAGCAGAGCATCGTCACCGCGCCCATGACGGCGGCGGGGCGCAGAAGCCTTTTTCCATCCTCCCCGCCAAAGCCCTCGGCGAACACGCCGGTCATCACGTCAAGTCCGATCAGCGTAAAGAGATTGGCGTATTCCTCGGTGAGGTTGCCGCCGTCCATGACGGGCGCGAGCACGGCGAGATAGAAAAGCTGCACCGGCAGCGCGCCGACGTTCATTTTTTCTGCCGCGCGCGCGAGCACGAGCAGCGACGCATACAGGAAAAGCACCTCCTGCAGGAAGACGGCGGTCATCGAATATCCGCCGGTAAACAGCTGGGGCAGCATCTGCAGGAAGAACAGCAGCGGCCCCTTGTGGTCGAAGATATCGCTGTAGGGCGCATAGCCCTGCGCCAGCGCCGTACCCATCGTCAGGTACATGGCGTTGTCGCTGCCGATCTCGGGGAACAGCGGCGTATTGCAGGTGGAGAAAATCAGCGAAAAGAGAAAGGCCATGGCAAGCGGAAGCAGCCAGTATGCCGCCGTATGCCGCCGCTTTGCGGTGTTGATCATGCCTTGTCCTCCTTCTTTATCCTCATATCAGATCAGGGCTTTGGAATGACGACCTGCGGGAAGTATTCCCCGACGAAGGGCACGTCCCGGACCTGGAAAACCCGTCCGTTCAGCCCGGCGAGGCAGCCCGCGTCGCCCTCGAATTCGAAGATCAGCCTGTAGGCGCAAAGCGCCTGCCCGTTCATTCGTCCGTATTTTTCGTTCTGTTTCGCGCTGCCGTATTGATTATCGCCCAGCAGCGGATGGCCGATGGCGGCGAACTGCGCGCGGATCTGATGCGTGCGCCCCGTGCCCAGCAGACATTCGCACAGCGTCAGGCCGTTTTCCTCGTCGATCGCCTGATAATAGGTGATCGCTTCCTTGCTGCCCGGCTCGTTTTTCCTGAGGACGGTCACCTTCTTCTGCTCCGGCTTTTTCATGAGAAAATGCCGCAGCGTGCCGTCCCTGTATTTCATCTTCCCATGCACGATGCACAGGTAGTATTTCTGTACCTCATGCGTGCGGATCTTCTCATCCATCGCGCGCAGCGCCTCCTCCGTCTTGGCGAGGATGACGATGCCGGCGGTAAACCTGTCGATGCGGTTGCACAGCGCCGGCGCAAAGCCGCACCCGGGGGTCCATTCGCCCTTCTGATACAGATACGCCTGCGCGTAGGTCAGCAGGGTATGTACCTTCTCGCCCTCGTCGGGATGGCAGATGAGGCCGGCGCGCTTGGAAAGCAGCATGATATGCGCATCCTCATAGAGGATGGTCAGCTTCGGGCGGATTTTGGAATAGAACGGATCTTCCCGCTCAATTTCCTCAAAGAAGCTGTCCTCGACATACAGATCGACGACGCTCCCCACGGAAAGGACGGTCTCCTCCGTCCCCTTTTTCCCGTCCACCTTGATGCGCCCCAGCCGCAGAAACTTGCGGATCTGGCCCATCGGCGCGGCGGGCAGCGTCTTTTGCAAAAAGCGGGTCAGCCTGCGGCCGTCCCAGGATGTATCCACAGTGATGCTCTTCATGTGTATCGCTTCTTTCCCCGCTCGGGGATCCTGTTTTCAGATGTGAAAGCGTTCGCGGATGACGCGCACGACGCCGTTTTCGTCGTTGGATGGCGCAATATGCTTCGCCGCCGCCCGGATTTCCGGCAGGGCGTTCTGCATCGCATAGCTTTCCGTGACGCTCCCCAGCATTTCCAGATCGTTGAGGTAATCGCCGAAGGCCATGCACTGATCCGGCCCGATGCCCTTGATCTCCTGGAGCATGCGCATCGCGCGGCCCTTGTTGGCGCCCGGCTTCATGACGTCCACCCAGCTGTAGCCGGAGAGAATCACGGCAAGGCTTTCGGGCAGAACCTCCCTGAGCAGCGGATACTCGTGATGCTCCGCGTCGCCCTCGTCGTAAAAGGCGATCTTGCATACGTCGTCAAGCCCGTTGCATACGTCGAGCAGGTTATCCACAACCTCTGTGCTGTCGTAGTACATCATCACGTTGCGGACGAATTCCTCCGGCGCCGTCTTTTGAATCAGCGCGGCGCCCGCCCGGCAGATGACGGGATGGATTCCCTCCATGCCGCGCGTGCGCTCGATGATCGGGCGGATCGTATCAGTCGGGAGCGGGTCGATAAACAGCCGCTTTTCCTTCTCCATGATCAGCGCGCCGTTTTCGGCGAGGAAGATCACCTCGTCCGCGAGTTCGCCCAGATCGCGCCGCAGCGCCGCATACTGCCTGCCGCTGGCGATGACAAAATCGACGCCCATGCCGCGCAGCGCGCGCACGACGGGCAGGATATCCCCGGGCATGTTCTTGCGGCTGTCCAGCAGCGTGCCGTCCATGTCGGTGGCGATGAGCTTAATCATGGCCGCATCCCCCATCCTCTTTTTCCGCTTCTTCCCGCCGGATTTTCTCGTAGTCGCTGCGCAGGATTGCATACAGCGCCACGTCGACGAATTTTCCCTTGTTGTAAAGACGCTGGCGCAGCACGCCCTCTTTGACCATGCCGCATTTTTCCATGACGCGGCCGGAGGAGGGGTTGTCCAGCTCATGCTGGGCCTCGATGCGGTTGACGTCCATCGCCTCGAAGGTATACCTGATCACGCGGGAAAGCGCCTCGGTCATGTATCCGCCGTTCCACATGGAGCGGGCGAGCGAATAGCCGACCTCAACGCTGGCGTTGTCCTCGCTGTAATCCATATAGCCGATGGTTCCCACGAGGGTATCCGTGCGCTTGTCGATGATGCCCCAGCTGGAGGGCTGGTCGTTGCGGTAGCGCCTGTTCATGAAGCGGATGTATTCCTTCGCCTCGCTGATATGCTTCTGGGCGGACCAGAGCACATGACGGGCGACCTCGGGATCAGAGCTGTACGCAAAAATATCCTTCGCGTCGCGCATGGCGATCCGGCGAAGGACGAGCCGATCGGTTTCAAGCGTCGGCATGGCAAAAAGCCCGTAGGCGTTCGGCGTAAACATATCGCTGACCGCGCGTCACAGCGCGCTTCCCTCCCCGTTTGAGAACATGGCGTCCAGAATATCGGACACCAGATTCTTCCTCGCCTGCGCCTGTTCTGCGGCGCGCTGCTCCTCCGCCCTTTTTTCCTCCTGCTCCCTGGCGCCCTGCGCAATCAGCAGCGCGCCCACGAACACGACGATGGCGACGACCAGAACATAGAAAAGCCTCAGGAATGATTTCATATGCAGCACTCCCTTCCCACTTTTCATTATACACGAACGCGATGCAAAAGGCTATCCCTTTATCGCCTGCGCAGGCCCTTGGGATAGTGGTTCTTCATCACGCCGCCCGCCTGCTTGCCAAAGCCCAGGGACACGCCCTGATGCGTCAGCAGCGTATAGCCCGGCGCGAGCTCGCCCAGAGAAAGCGCCTCGCCCGCCTGATAGGCGAGCGCCTGCTCGTGCGTCAGCTCCGCCGTGCGCGCCGCCTCGCAGGGCAAAAGCGCCATCGCCAGCGCATGATCCGGCTCGCAGCGCTTTCCCTCCCTGCGCGCCAGGAGAAGCCCCGTGCGCAGAATCTTCAGCCCGCTGAGGCGGTCCGGATGATCCAGCCCCTCGGGCAGCGCCCAGAGGCAATCGCCCGCCTGCATGCGCCGGGGAAAGGAAACGCCGCAGAGCACATCCGGCAGTTCGATCGGCTCCTCCGGCTTTTTCCCGCGCGCGGGCTTTGCGCCCCTTCGCTGGGGCTTTGCTTCCCCGAAGGATATCGCGGTATCGGGCGCCTCTTCGCTCTTTTTCAGCAGGGAAACGAAATGCCCCTCGCCGCGGATTTCATGCGGATAAAGATGGATGTATCCCTTCTCGCCTCCGGGCAGGCCGGGCAGCGAAAACGGCACGGCGGAAAACTCCGGATGCGCGCAGATGAATCTCTCCAGCACACCCTCGTTTTCCGTGTCGTTGAAGGTGCAGGTCGAATAGACCATCACGCCGCCGGGGCGCAGCATCTTCGCCGCCTCGCCGAGGATCTCCATCGCGCGGTCGGCGCAGCCGCGCGGGCTGTTCTCGCTCCATTCCTCCCGCGCCTCGATCTGGCGGCGGAACATGCCCTCGCCCGAGCAGGGCGCATCGACGAGGATGCGGTCGAAGAACGACGGGAAGCGCGGCGCGAGCTGGTCCGGCATCGCGCTGGTCACCACCGCATGGCGCACGCCCATGCGCTCGATGTTGCGCGAGAGAATCTGCGCGCGGGAGGGCACCGGCTCGTTGCACACAAGCAGTCCCTTGCCCTGCATCAGCCCTGCGATCTGCGTGCTCTTGCCGCCGGGCGCGGCGCAAAGATCGAGCACGCGCTCGCCCGGCTGCGGGCAAAGCGCGCTGACAGCCGACAGGGCGCTGGGCTCCTGCAGATAATACAATCCGCCCTCGTGCAGAGGGGAAAGGCCGGGCCGCGCGCCCTCGCAGACAAAATACGACCCCGCCGCCCACGGCACAGGATCGCCGAGCCCCTCGATTTCGCAGGGCGCTTTCCCATCCGGGCAGAGGAGGAGATTGATCCTCAGCGCGCGGGTCACGGGCTCGGACAGGGATTTTTCGTACGCAAAAAAGCCTGCTTCACCGAGCAGGCGTTTCATTTGGATGATATATGCCTCAGGCAGATTCATGTTTCAGCCTCTAATCAGCTTTTAAGCCTCTTTCATCAGGGATTCTTCACCGTTCATCGGCTGCTGCAGGCGCTTTTCCGGCAGGCGCACGGCGCAGAGCCTGCGGCGCTCGTCGATGCCGGATTCCACGACGTACATCCGTCCGATGGAACAGGCGGAATTGAAGACCGATTCCGTCGTCGTCAGGATGCAGAAGACGTTCGAGGACGCCTTGGAGAGCATCGTGCGGAAGGTGACGTTCGGCGGTTCCATGCCCTCCTTGCGGATCTTCTGCGCGAAGCGGCGATAGGCGGTGTTCGCCTTCGCGGCGTCGTGGAAGACCTCGGAGGAAAGCGTGAGCGTGCAGATTCCTCCCTCGATCTGACTGGATGTCTGGTAGCGGCCCTGCCAGGGCCTGTCCTCCGGCCAGGCGACAATATCCACGATAGCCTTGCCGGGTTCGATTGTGCGCACCCGCGTTCCCTCCCCTCGTCAAAAAGGTACGGTCAGAAAAGCATACTTTGATATTGGTTATAAATATTATAGCATACCCCATGCAGCGTCTGCAAGAAAAACATAGGCGTTGCCAACATTTTCCGTGCGGATACCGGGCGGATTTCATACGAAAATAGATCCATGCGCGCTGCTCAGCCCAGCTCCTGCGCGGCGGCAAGCGCTGCGATGCAGCCCTCGCCCACGGCCTTGGCCACCTGCAGCGGAAGGCCCGTGCAGTCGCCCGCGGCGAACACGCCGGGCAGGCTGGTGCGCATCTGCCTGTCGACGCGGATGAACGCGCCGTCCGTCTCCACGCCCGCGATCAACGAGGACAGCGCCATCGCCTCCCGGAAGATGAACACGCCGTCAAAGGGCATCTCCTCCCCGCCGGCGCAGAGCCCCGAGGCGTGCGCATCGCCGAGGATGCGCTCGACCTTCTCGCTTCTGACCTCGATGCGGCTGTCCAGCGCGTCGTCCGCCCTGCCGAAATACGAAACCGACTGGCACAGGCCCGCAAGGAAGTTCGCCTCGTTCACGGCCTCCGGCCCCTGCGCGACGACGGCGACGCGCTTTCCGCGGTAGAGCATGCCGTCGCAGGTGCCGCAGTAGCTGACGCCCCGCCCCAGAAGCTTTTCCTCCCCGGGCAGAAGGCGCGGCTGGCGGGCGCCGGTACAGAGGATCACCCTTTGCGCCTCGATAAAATCCGCGCCCAGCGACATCGCGAAGCTCTCGCCCATCGGAATGATCTGATGCACCACGCCGGGGCGCAGCTGCGCGCCCAGCGCAAGCGCCTGCGCGCTCATCGCCTCCAGCATCTGCGCGCCCGAAACGCCCGGCATGCCGGGATAATTCTCGATGGATTCCGCGCGGGTCAGCCAGCCCGTGTTCTGGCCGATGACCACGACGGTCTTCCCGCGCTTGCGCGCGTTGATGGCGGCGCTGTAGCCGGCAGGGCCCGCGCCGATGACCGCAATATCAAACAATGTGTATTCCTCCATGTTCTGAAAATCTATGAAAGCCCGGAAAAAGATATGCTGAAGCGTCCATCCCCGCGGCATGCGCGCGGGGAAACCGCATCCGGGCAGACAAAAAGCCGCAGACATTGCGGCTTTTGCATGTTTATTTGGCGACCGGGATTTTCACGACGACCTTGCGGTAGTGCTTGGGGAATTCCTGATGGCAGCCCGGCTTGTGGCCGTCGCTGGGGAACATGATGTAGAACATGCCCGGACGGATGGACATCGCGGTGGACTTGCCGGTATACATATAGCAGTCGTGCTCCAGATCCTCGGAAACGAGCTCCAGCTCCTGAATATGCGCCCAGGCCATGCGCTCGCCGCCGGAAATACAATACTGCAGGTCAATGTATTCCTTGTGCGCCTCCAGGTCGAGACCGTCGATCTGGCGGGTATCGCCCTCGGAAACAGACGCAAACAGGCCGTTCTCCAGCTCATAGCGGCCCGGCTCGAGATCCGGCGCCTCGGCAAGGAAAGCAAAGGCCAGTTCCATATCCTTATGCAGCGCGTAATAGCGCTCCTGCTCTTCAATGCGATCGATGATCAAAACAGATCAGCCTCCTTTTACATCTTCTGCCATTATAAAGCAAGTTGTTTTCCCCGTCAAGCGCGCGCCGCTCACGGGTCATTACACAGCGCGGCGGCCTGACGCGCCGCATCCTCGATGAGCGCCTGCATGCCCATGCCGCCGACGCCGGCGACATGCGTGCCGCAGCGCTCCGTCGGCACGAGAATCCGCGCGGCGCGGCTCGCGCCCACGCACGCGGCCATATCGCCCGTGACCTCGCCCATCATGGAATCCTTGAGCACCAGCGCGATCGGCGCGACGATCACGTCCGCGTTTTCCGCCGCCCAGCGGACAGCGTTTTCGCCGGTTGCGCCGCGCTGCGCGCCGGCCTTGAGCATGGCGCTGGTCGCCAGCGCGTTCGTGCCCACGCACAGAAGCTCCGCATCCGCGGGCAGAACCGGCGCAATCGCGCCGATGAGCGCGCGGCCGATGCCGCCGCCCTGACCGTCGATCACGATGATCGTCCTATGCTTTTTCATACTGCCGTCCTCATGCGTCCCCGGGGACGCCGTCGTTTCCCGCCGCGCGCAGATCGCTGCGCCCGCGGATTACCGGTTTTCATACCACGCAGCGAATTCCTCGACCGCCGCGCGCAGATCGTCGCTGCCCGCGTGCATGTCCTCCACGCTGTATACCCTGTCTTCCCCCGCGGCCATCGCGCGCATGATCTCGTCGCTGATTCTTCCGCTGTGATGGGAGTAGTCGAAATACTCGTCCAGATCCGTGATCCAGTCGATCCTCGAAGAATAGTCGTAGATTTCGACATTCTCATATTCCAGCAGAAGCTCGCATACCCGCGCGCGGGAGCGGTACTGCTGCTCGGAAATGCCCTCGCGCGTCGCCAGATACCAGTATGCCACGGAATACGGCGGCATGTAGATCCTGAACGTCGTCTCGGGATGCGCGTCAACGTAGCGCTCAATGTGATTTTCGATGTTCTGCGTCGATCGCCAGAGCCTGTGGTCCGCGTCGACCATCGGCTTTTGCGGGTTGACGGCGGTGGTGTCGTATACGCTCTTGGCGGCGAAGACGATATCCGTCCATTGGTACATGTCGTCCCGCTTCGTGTCCGTGGGCTTGCCGATGTTTTTGAGCATCTTCGGAATCCTGACCAGCAGCACGTCGCGGTTAAGCAGGTAATTCACATCGTCGAGCAGGCTGTCGTTCCAGAGGTAATCGTAGATTTCCTCCATATCGTCCACAGGGCCCATGAGGCTGTAGGCGTCCACGGCGAGAATCGCCAGATCCAGCGTCTCCCCGCGCTTTTCCTTGGCGCGGTAGATGTGATCAAGCTGCCAGCCCATCTGCGCGGTATGCGAGCCGCGCATCGGGAGTTTAACGCTCCTGACGCCGAAGGTCTCGTCGATCACCGAGGGATGGCTCATCTCAATCATCGAGGTACCCAGAATCACGGCGTTGTAGTCGTAGTTTTTCACGATGCCGGGGTTGTTGTAGCTCTCCTGATCATACAGCGGGAGGATGGAGGATTCGCGGTACTGCTCAAACGGATCGACGATGAACGTCAAAAGCGCGCAGAGCACGAGCAGCAAAGCGCACAGACAAAGCGATACGATCGCCCAGCGCTTTTTTGTTTTCGGCACGGCTTCTTCCTCCTTTCTCTTTTCATTTCTTCATTTCTCAAAACAGTCCATACAAAGTCAAGTTTACGGCCTTTTGGCCGCAATGTCAATTCCTTTCCGCATCAAGGGAAGCTGGCAGGACAGATGCCCTGTATCCTTCTTTCCTCTGCCACTCTGCCATATTGTAGGGGAGGGGCTTCTTGCCTCCCGGAGGTGCTTAACCCTTCCCCTTTGGGGAAGGTAGCACGGCGCATGCCGTGACGGATGAGGTCTCCGCCCGCAGGCGGATAGCTGATTGTATTCACACTCAAAAGATAAAAGAAACGATCCTGCGCTTCGCGCAGAGGAGACGCGCTCCGCTGAGGCCAAAGGGACGAGGGGGATTTCGATCCATCCGGGAACCGCAATAGTCGCCTGTCGGCTCCTTTGCAATTCCGACGCTCTGCCTCGCTTCTTCGCCCACTGGGCGCGCTCGTCTCCGGTCCCCTTCGCCCCGTTGGAATCCCCTTACCCCTTGAAACGAGCCGGGGGG
>JAFSCW010000034.1 GCA_017436605.1 Clostridia bacterium
ATCCATCCGGGAACCGCAATAGTCGCCTGTCGGCTCCTTTGCAATTCCGACGCTCCGCCTCGCTTCTTCGCCCACTGGGCGCGCTCGTCTCCGGTCCCCTTCGCCCCTTTGGAATCCCCTTACCCCTTGAAACGACCGGGGCTGCGGCCCCGGACCCCGGGGGACGCTCAGAAACAGAAAGGAACAAATTTTCTCCCCTGCACGTTAATCCTCGAATGGGAACTTCACGCCCCACTGCGCACGCAGTTCGTCCATGATCTCCATCACCCGGATGATCTCGCTGTGCGGCATCTCGCTGCATTCGATCTCGCCCTTCTCCAGCGCGCGCAGGCAGGCGTTTACCTCGTATTCATAGCCCGTCATCTGCACGGGAATCTCCACAGGATGCGCAGCGGTAAAGTCGTCCTCTTCGAGGAAGTATTCGATCCTGCCGGGATTATGGACATGATCGACGGCAATATAGCCCTTTGTGCCGCTGATGATGCAGTGCCTGTCGCTGCGGCAGCCGATGCCCGCGGTGATATGCGCGGCGCGCCCATCGGCATAATACAGCGACACGTTTTCCTGCCTGTCCACGCCGGTTTCCAGCAGCTGCACGGTCGATTCGATTCTGACCGGATCGCTGCCGAAGAACATCGCCGCGAAGTTCAGCGGATATACGCCCACATCCAGCAGCGCGCCGCCGGCCAGCTCCGGCTTGCGGATGCGCGGCACCTGCTCGATGGGATAATGCAGATTGGCCATGAGCATGCGCGGCTCTCCGATGACGCCGGAGGCGATCAGATCGCTGACGATTCTGCGGAAGGGCATATAGCGCGGCCAGATCGCCTCGGCGACGAGGACATGCTTTTCCTTCGCGAGGGCGAGCACCTCTTTGGCCTGCTTCGCATTGGCGGTGAAGGACTTTTCGCACAGGATGGCCTTGCCGTGCCCGATGCACAGCTTCATGTGCTCGGCGTGATGAGAATGGGGCGAGGCGACGTACACCAGATCCACGGCGGGATCGGCGGCCATTTCCTCATAGGAGCCATAGGCGCGGGCAAAGCCCTCCTCGCGGCAGAACGCCTCGGCGCGCGCAAGATCGCGCGAGGCGGCGGCATACAGGCAAAGCGGCGCGCCCTGCTGCGCCATCGCGCGCAGCGTACGCGACATGGTATGGGCAATCGAGCCGCAGCCCAGAACGGCGACGTTGATCATGGCATTTTTTCCTCCTTGGCGGAATCGTTCAAACAGACATCTGTATTCATTATAGAGGCTGAATGCGCAAAACACAAGAAACCTTTGTCGAAACCGGACTTCTTCTGTCGCATTTCTGTCGCATGCGCGCGAGCCTGTCATGCGCCCGCATTTCCTCCCATACACTTTTAACAGGCATACAGACAGGGAGGTATCGTCATGAAATACAACGGAAAAATCCGGGCGCTTTTCGCCGCTTTTCTCTTGGCCGCGCTCTGCGCCGTCAGCGCGCCGGCAGAAAAGCTGACCTGCATCGTCGCGGACGGGCAGTACGTCAACGTGCGCAACCGCGCCTCGTCGTCGGCGGCGACATGGGGCATCCTGCACACGGGAGATCTCATCGAAACGGATCCCAGGGACATCACCAACGGCTTTTTCAAAACGACATTCGGCGACCGGATCGCCTATGTCTCCGTCCGGTATTTCGAAATCCCCGCCAATCATCCGCACTGCGTCGAGGCCAACGGCCGCGTGCGCCTGCGCATGTCCCCCGCGGGCGAATCGGCCGGCTTTATCAGCCCCGGCAAAACCGTGCACGTTCAGGGCTGGCGCTATGCCGCCGACGGCAGCAAATGGGCCCGCTGCGCAGGCGGACGCTATATCGCCGCGCAGTATCTTCGTCCTGTGAATTGAGCATGAGAAATCTGCCTGTGCTGATCCATTCTTTTTCTTGCAATCCTGTAGGGGAGGGGCTCTGCTCCTCCCTTTTGTGCGTTATTAAATTTTCCCCTACTTCCTGACTCCATATAGCTTTTGGCTGTCATCAATGATATAATTTTATGGATAATGGTTTTATATGCATTTATGGTTTTACCATGCAGATCCGATGAAAGGCTGATGACGTTCACGATGAAAAACCTGATCCGCATGCTTGCAGCGCTGACGGCCATGCTCTGCCTTGCAGCCTGTACGCCTGCCCTCGCCGCCCCGGTCGAAGGCCTCGGCCTCGTCGCGGATTCCGAGGATACCTATATCGACTTCGGCGCGGTCAAAATCAGCGACAAGAAGATCGACCAGATCACGGCTCTGCTCGATGCGATGCCCAATCTCCAAAAAGCGGATATGTTCGAGGGCCGCATCAGCAACGAGAACATGGACATGCTCACCGAGCGCTACCCGGATATCGAATTCGGCTGGACGGTTCGCGTGGGCAATCACACGCTGCGCACCGACCAGACGGCGTTCTCCACGCTGCATAACCCCAAGCGCGACACGGAGCACGGCACGCGCGAATTTTATGCGCTCAAATTCTGCAAGAAGCTCGAGGCGCTGGATCTGGGACACAACAAGATCACCGATATCAGCTTCCTGAGCGAGCATAAGAACCTCAAGGTGCTGATTCTCGCCTGCAACAAGATCAAGGACATCTCCGTCCTCGCCGAGCTCACGGAGCTGGAATATCTGGAGCTGTTCACCAACAAATTCACCGACATCACGCCGCTTTCCGGCCTGACAAATCTAATCGACCTGAACCTGAGCAACTGCGGCATCACCGACCTGACGCCGCTTTACAACCTTCCGAAGCTCGATCGCTTCCGCCTGTGCATGAACGGCCTGCTCAGCGACGAGCAGCGCCGCGAATTCGAGAGCGTCTATCCGGACGCGACGGTCGGCTGGGCGACGCATCCCACCGGCGAGGGCTGGCGCGAGCATCACCGCTACGACACGATTTACCGCATCTTCCACAGCAATGTCTATGAACCGTTTATGACCGAGCCGCCCGCAGAAGATGCGGCGAACGAGGAGGAAACGAAATGAACGCAAAGACGATTAGAATGA
>JAFSCW010000035.1 GCA_017436605.1 Clostridia bacterium
GCCGGGAAGGCATGATACGGAGACGGGCAGCACGGCTGCGGATAGTAGGCGTTCGGCTGGGTCAGGATCGCGGTCTGCAGCGGCTCCTGCATGGAGCAGTTGGTGGAGAAGAAGGCAACCTTCTTACCCGCGAACTCTTCCATCTTCAGCGGCACATCCTCGAGGATGAACTGCTGAGCGCCAGCAGTGCCGGCGTCGCCGGTCGGGTCGGGAGCGGTGGCCTCAACATACTGGATGCCGAGGGCTTCGCAGTTGGACTCGAAGAGCGCCTTGCGGGCAGCGATGGTCTCCATCGCCAGGTGGCGCGGGAAGGAGTAGTGCACGAAGACTTCAACGCCCCAGTTGGCGCAGGTCTCGATGATGGTGTCGCCCTGGCCCGGCTCGTCAGAGTAGAGCACGATGTCAGCAGCAGCGGTGATGACGTTCGGATCCTCCTGCGGCACGCCGGCAACCAGCAGGATGTCGGGGCGCATTTCGCGGATCTTGTCGAAGCCGGCCTTCGCGCCCGGGACAGCCTGGCACATCACGACGGCCTTGACGTCCGGATCAGAAGCGAAAGCAACGAGCTTGGAAATGGTGGTCTCGGTCTCGGAAGCGAAAGCGTCCGGATAGGTGTCATGGATGATGTGATCAGCGCCGTAGGTGGCGATGGCACGCTCAGCCGCGCGGACTTCTTCCTCGCCCTGAGAGGTGGTGCCGGTCAGGATGGCGATCTTCCAGTTCTCTTCGGCAACGGCACCGCAGGCCAGAGCCAGGCAGAGCACGAGGGCCAGAGCCAGACAAAGGATCTTCTTCATGGGGTTCCCTCCAAATTGTTTATTCCTATTGCAGCATCCCGTCAGATCCAGGGATGAGAAGAGGCAAATTCAGCCGTTTTTGAAAGCCGATGCTGTCTCGGTTTCAAAAGCGTGTTTTATTATATCATTTAACACTTTAGCATGCAAGAGGAAAAACACATTTTTATCAATTTTGTTCGATAATTTTGCACGCTCAAATGAATCTTATTCACCTTTCGTGACGATGAATGTGAAATCGGACAACAATGATCCCGCCGAGCTAGAAAATAAATCCCTCTCCCGGCGCGGGAGAGGGATTGGAATGTATGGATCAGCCCTCGACCAGATGGCAGGCGACGAAGTGGCCCGGCCTGATCTCGCGCAGCTCCGGCGCAGACTGGCGGCACTTGTCGCAGGCCTGCGGGCAGCGGCTGGAGAAGGCGCAGCCCTTCGGCTTGTTGATCGGGCTGGGCACGTCGCCGTCGATGATCTGGCGATGCTTCTGCGCTTCCTTGTGCGGATCCGGGATCGGCACGGCGGAGAGCAGAGCCTTCGAATACGGATGGAGCGTGTTGGCGTACAGCTCGTCGGAGGTCGCCAGCTCCACAACGCTGCCCAGATACATGACCGCGATGCGGTCGGAAATGTACTTGACGATGTTCAGGTCATGCGCGATGAACAGATAGGTGAGGCCCATCTTCTCCTGCAGCTCGTGCAGCAGGTTGATGACCTGCGCCTGGATGGACACGTCCAGCGCGGAAATCGGCTCGTCGCAGACGATGAATTCCGGTTCGATCGCCAGCGCGCGGGCGATGCCGATGCGCTGACGCTGGCCGCCGGAGAACTCATGCGGGAAGCGGTTGGCGTGCTCGCGGTTGAGGCCGACGATATCCAGCAGCTCCGCCACGCGCTCCTGACGCTTCTTCTCGTCGTACATGCCGTGGATCTCCATGCCCTCGGCGATGATGGAGCCGACGGTCATGCGCGGGTCCAGGGAGGCGTACGGATCCTGGAAGATGATCTGCGCCTTCTTGGCAAAGGCGAAGCGCTCCTTCTTGTTGGTCAGGTCGATTTCCTTGCCGCCGTAAACCAGCTTGCCCTTGGTTGGCTTATAGATACCCATCAGGGTACGGCCGAGGGTGGACTTGCCGCAGCCGGACTCGCCGACCAGGCCGAGGGTCTCGCCGCGATGAATCTCGAGGTTGACGTCCTCCACAGCGTGCAGCATACGGCCGCCGCCAAGCTTGAAGTATTTACACAGGTGATCCGCCTGGACAAGCACTTCATTCGTCATCACTTCGCCCCCCTTTCTTCAGCGCTCGGGCAATCGGGATGCAGCAGCCAGCAGCTCGCCTTGTGTCCGGCGCTCAGCTCGAACTCCGGCGGCTGTTCTTCCTTACAGATCTGCATGCAGTGGCGGCAGCGCGCCGCGAAGCCGCAGCCCTTCGGCGGGGCGAGCAGATCGGGCGGGGTACCGGGAATGGACATCAGCGGCTCGCGCTTGCCCTGATCGGTGGAGGGCAGGCTGCGCAGCAGCGCCTCGGTGTAGGGATGCTTGTGCTCGTAGAAGATCTCGTCCGTGGTGCCGGTTTCCACGACCTTGCCGGCATACATGACGGCCACGCGGTCGGCAATGCCGGCGACGACGCCCAGGTCGTGCGTGATCAGGATGATCGCGGTGTTGATCTTGTCCTTGAGCTCGGCGAGCAGCTCCATGATCTGGGCCTGAATGGTCACGTCCAGCGCGGTGGTCGGCTCGTCGGCAATGAGCAGCTTCGGGTTGCAGGAAAGCGCCATGGCGATCATCGCGCGCTGGCGCATGCCGCCGGAGAACTCATGCGGATACTGCTTGGCGCGCTCCTCCGGGTTCGGAATACGGACCTGCTCCAGGCAGCGGATGGCCTCGGCCTTCGCCTCGGCGCTGGACAGCTTCTTGTGCAGCTTGATGGATTCGACGATCTGCTTGCCGACCTGCGTGGTCGGGTTCATGCAGGTCATCGGATCCTGGAAAATCATGGCGACCTCGTTGCCGCGGATTTTCTGCATTTCCTTGTCGGTCGCGTTCACGATGTCGTGGTCGGCCAGGTTGATGCTGCCGTCGACGATTCTGGCGGGCGGCATCGGGTTGAGCTTCATGATGGTCTGGGCGGTCACGGACTTGCCGCAGCCGGACTCGCCGACGACGGCCAGAACCTCGCCCTCGTCCACGTGCAGCGTCACGCCGCGGACAGCCTGAACCTCGCCTGCGTAGGTGTCAAACGACACGCGCAGGTCTTCAATTGTAAGAACTCTCTCTGCCATGTCGATATTACCTCCTCAGCTTCGGGTCGAACGCGTCGCGCAGGCCGTCGCCGAACATGTTGAACGCCAGCATGGTCAGGCTGATGCAGACCGCCGGAATGAGCAGCTGCCACGGATACATGCGGAAATTCTGGATGCCCAGCTGCGCCAAAGAGCCCCAGGAGCAGCGCGGCAGCGGAATGCCCAGGCCGATGTAGCTCAGGTACGCTTCCGAGAAGATGGCGTTCGGAATCGCCAGCGTCACGCGGACGATCACGACGGACAGGGTGTTGGGGAGCAGATGCTTGGCGATGACGCGGGCCGGGCTGGCGCCCATGGCCTCCGCCGCCGCGACGTATTCCTGCTGCTTGAGCGCGACGACCTGGCCGCGGACAAGGCGCGCCATCGGAATCCAGCCGACGACGGAATAGGCGATGATGATGGTCAGCATGCCCGGCTCGAGCACCATCATCAGCAGGATGACGATGATCAGATACGGGATGCCGTTGATGATCTCCAGGATACGCATCATGATGATATCCAGCGTACCGCCGAAGTAGCCGGAGATGCCGCCGTAGATGCAGCCGAGGATCAGGTCGATGATGGCGGTGGAAACCGCGATGATCAGGGAGACGCGGCCGCCCATCCACAGGCGGGTATACAGGTCGCGGCCCAGCGTGTCGGTGCCGAACAGATGCATATGACCGTAGCCCGGGGTTCCTTCCTCGTTGCAGACGGTGAACATCTTCGCGTTGGTGTGGCTGTAATGCTGCTCGCGGTAATCAAACGGAGAGAACAGCGGTGCAAACGCGGACATCGCGGACAGAAGAATGATCAGGATGACGCAGACCAGCGCGACCTTGTTCTTCACAAGACGGCGCATGGCGTCCTGAGTGAAGGTCAGACTGGGGCGCGCAATGGCCTCACGATCGTGGGCGCTTTCGCCTACATGGGCAAAGCGGGACTTTTCAATATGTTCCATACTTTACTCCTCCAGCTTGACGCGCGGGTCGATGAAGCCATAGAGCAGGTCAACCACCAGTGTACAGATGATCAGCAGCGCGCCATAGAAGACGACCGTACCGCCGATCATGGTGTAGTCAAGATCCTTGATGCTGGTGACGAAATACTTGCCCAGGCCGGGGATGTTGAAGATGCTCTCGATGACGAAGGTACCGGTCAGAACGGAGGCAACCGTCGGACCCATGATGGTGACGACCGGCATAACCGCATTGCGCAGCGCATGACGCCACATGATCTGGCCCTGAGAAAGGCCCTTCGAGCGGGCGGTCTTGATGTAATCGGAGCTCAGAACGTCCAGCATGCTGGTACGCATCAGACGGGAAACCGTCGCCAAAGAGCCCAGACCCAGCGCAAACGCCGGCAGCAGGGTATGCTTGAAGGTACCCCAGCCCTGAATCGGGAAGATGTTCATGCCCAGCATCTTGCGCAGCTGCAGACCCAGGAAATACTGGAACACAGCGCCGAGGATGAAGCTCGGCACAGAGACGCCGATCATCGCGACGAACATGGACAGGCTGTCCACGAAGGTGCCGCGCTTGATGGCGGCGATAGCGCCCAGGAGAATACCGGCGATGACCGCAAAGATCAGCGCGCGGATACCCAGATCGGCAGAGACCAGGAAGGACTCGGCGACGATCTCCATAACCGGCCGGTTATAGGTGATGGATACGCCCAGATCACCCTTCAGACAGTTGCCCATGTACATGAGATACTGGATAAAGACCGGCTTATCAAGGCCGTACTTGGCATTCATATTGGCCAGCGCCGTCGGCGAGATCGCCTTTTCACCCAGGAACGGATCGCCCGGCAGCATGCGCATCATGAAGAATACCAGCGTGATGAGCACGAACAGCGTCAGGACAGCGTAGACCAGACGCTTGATAATATAGCGAGCCAATGCATTTCCTCCTTCTGTTTACATAATATTCGATTTTCACATTATTACGGATTTTTTGACGGATGTCAATGGCTAATCCTGCAAAAATCAACTTGGTCAAGATTTACATGCGATATGTACGTCCGATTGCCGATTGTCTTTCCCTGATTGTCTTTCCCTTATAGAACCGCTCCCGCGGCATGTGCCTGCTTCCTTTCGGAGAGGCTCTATAAAGGAAATGCGGCATGGGGAAGATCCCCATGCCGCGCTTATCATCGCTAGGATTCAGATCAAAGGATCAGTCGGCCAGCTTGGTGTAGATCAGGTTGTAGGACTGGAACGGCAGACGAGCATAGCCTTCGGCCATCTTCTCGGAGACGACGTAGTCCTCATGACGCCAGTAGATCGGGATGATCGGCATGTCTTCCGCGATGAGCTTCTCGCACTCGACGAAGATCTGCTCACGGGCGACCATGTCGGTCTCAACCTTGGCCTTCTCGATCAGCTCGTCATACGCCGCGCTGGAGTAGCCGGTGTGGTTGTTGCCGTTGGTGGTGGTCCACAGGTCGAGGTCGGTCATCGGGTCGTTGTAGTCCGGGCCCCAGCCGCCGGCGAACAGGTCATAGTTGTGGGCGTTGCGGCGGGCGCGGGCTTCGGTGATGGTCAGGACTTCGATCTTGGCCTCGATGCCGAGCACCTTGCGCAGCTGCTCCTGCATAACCTGGTTGTACAGCTCGTTCTGGGTGCCTTCGGAAACCATGAAGGTCACGTCGATCTGGTCAGCGGTCTTGCCCAGCTCCTCGAGCGCCTTGGCGAAGTATTCCTTGGCCTTGGCTTCGTCAGAGTTGACCGGGTAGAGGCGCTCGCCGCCGTTGGCAGCCAGAACAGCCTCGGAGAAGGTCTCGGTGTTGACGCCGGAGATGCCCAGAGCGAAGGTCGGGGACGGCTCGGAGTCGTTCTTGAAGACGGTGTTGATCAGCTGCTCACGGTCGAGCGCGTAGCTGATGGCCTTGCGCAGGTTCAGGTTGGAGATGTCGCGATCCGGATTGTCGATGGCGCAGTAGAGGTAGAAGCTGTAGCCGCCGATGTAGTTGGAAACGGTGAAGCCCTCAGCACCGAACATCTCGCGCTGCTCGCCGGTGACGTCGATCAGGTCGACCTCGCCGCCCTGGAAGGCGTTCATCTTCGCGTTGGAGTCAACATACTTGATCCACTCGATCTGGTCGAGAGAAACGTTGGCGGCATCCCACCAGTGCGGGTTCTTCTTGGTAACGATCTTGTTCTCCAGGACCCACTCGGTCATGTAGAACGGGCCGCAGTAGAGCGCGGTATCCGGGGAAGTCGCGTAGTTCTCGGCGCCAACCTCGGTGTAGAACGGCTCATAGATCGGGCTCATGACCTCGAACTTGACGTACTGCAGGAAGTACGGCAGGACGTTCTCGAGCTCGCACACGAGGGTCAGGTCGTCAACAGCCTTGAAGCCAACCTGGTCGATGGTGACTTCCGGAGCGCCTTCGACGCCGGAAGCGTAATCGTAGTACGCCTGAGCGTTCTTGAAGACGGCAGCGAAGTTGAAGTACTCGCAGGCGTTAACCGGATTGAGCAGCTCGCTCCAGGCGAACACGAAGTCATGCGCGGTCACGTCGCCGACGACTTCGCCGTTGGAGTTGACCCACTTCATGCCCGGGCGGATCTTGAAGGTCCAGGTCAGGCCGTCAGCGGAAGACTCCCAGCTCTCGGCAGCGGCCGGAACGATCTGGTTGTCGACCGGGCTCAGCTTCACCAGGCAGTCCTGGGTGTGGCGGGCGATGCCCAGCTCGGTGTTGTAGGTCATGTCGATGGTGTTCATGACAGACATGGTAGAGCACTCGACGGCGATGGAGCCGGGGGTGCTGGTGCCCGGGTAGTAGCCCAGGCCGGCGTTCGGGTTCACTTCAGCGACAGCAACGCTGGCGGTGAGGAGCATGACCAGGCAAAGGAGCCATGCAAAAAGACGGTTTTTCATGGGGCTTCCTCCTTGTAAAATAGGATACGATTTTAGAAGCGGCCGGTCAGCATCGCGTTGCTTGCCAGCCGACTTTCTTCGTGATATAATGCATTATAGCACAGCGCTAAACACTTTGCAAGTCCGAATTTCAAAAAATTCGCTTTTCTGTCAACTTTTCGAAAAAACTGCAATCTAATGCATTGTACAAGGAGAATTACCCCGCATGTCTGCAATCTGCACCTCTTTTGACACGTATTTTGATGCATGGTGCCGTCAGGCGGGCGCCCTGTGCTTCCTGCTGACGCGGGATGCGCGCGGCGCGGATTACGCCTGTTTCCAGTCCTTCCTGCGCATGGGCGCCGCCAAGGATCCTGCAATCGGCGAGGACGACGCGCGCCGCCTGCTCTTTTCAAGCGCAGTCCGCCTCTGCGATGATTTCTTCCTCAAGAAGCCGCACCGCATGCCCTCAAAAACCCGGCTCCAGGAGCAGAACCTCCCCTTCCCCATCACCGACGCGCTCTACAGCTTTCTGAAGCTCCCGTTTGCAAGGCGCGCGGCGCTTGCCCTGCATCACTTCGGTTTCCCCGTCTCCGAAATCGCCGTCTTTCTTCGCCGCCGCGAGGCTGCCGTTCATCCGCTCCTCGCCGATCCCGGCATCCCCGGCTGGCAGGAGGCCGTCGATTCGGCGCTGATGACCGAGGGCGAAGCGCAGACGCTCAGCGACCGCATCTACGAGCGCTTTGCCGAGCGCAGCGTCGGCGTGGAAAACGCCATCCACGACGCCCGCAACGCCTTCGACCGCGCCGCGCCGTATCTGGCCCTCTTCGTTTTGGCGCTGGCGCTGTTTGCCGTCTGGTTCGTGCAGCGCATGCCGGCATAAGCCGGGCCGGCTGCGCCATACGGTATCTATATTATATGAAGAAAAAGCAAAAACAGACCTTTCTGTTCAGCCTGAACGGAAGGTCTGTTTTGTTTCTGTATGGGAATTTCCGCGCCTCAGGCCTCCGCCTGCGCCGCCCGCGCGCCCAGCAGCAGCGCGCCCGTCACGCAGGCATTCAGCCCCAGCGCCGGCGCGGCGATGTATTCCTCCATGCCCTGCGGCGTCATCGCGCCCGAGCAGACATAGCCGCCGAGCAGATCCAGCGTCTTTTTGCGGATCAGGGGAAACAGCTGCGTGTTCTGCATGACGCTGCCGCCCATCACAATGCGCTCGGGTGAGAGCATCACAATCGCATTCGCGCACAGCTGCGCCAGGTACCCCGCCTCCAGCGCCCACGCCGGATGATCCTGCGTCATCAGCTGCGGCGAAAGCCCCCAGCGCTTTTCCATCGCCGGGCCGCTCGCCATACCCTCGAGGCAGTGAGGATGATACGGACACACGCCCTCCGGCATCGGATCGTCCTGCAGCGGCGCAACGGGCATATGCCCCATCTCCGGATGAACAAGTCCATGAAGCGGCCTGCCGTCGACGACAAACCCGCCGCCCACGCCCGCGCCGACGGACACATAGAGCATGGAGCGCAGGCCGCGGCCTGCGCCCGCGGCGCTTTCGCCAAGCGCCGCAGCGTTCACCGCCGTATCCAGCGCCATGGGGATATTCAGCCGCTTTTTAAGCTCCGGCATCAGCGGATAATACGCCCAGTCCTTCTTGGGCGTGTTGGTGATATAGCCGTATGTCGCCGATTCAGGATTCAGATCCAGCGGGCCGAACGCGCCCACGCCCAGCGCCTTCACGCCGAACTTGCTGAAAAACGCAGCGGCCTCGTCCAGCGTCGCATCCGGCTCGCCCGTGCGGATGGCGGCGCGCTGCATCACGCCGCCCTGCAGCGTTCCGATGGAACAGATCATGTTGTCTCCGCCCGCTTCCAGCGCGGCAATCAGCATACGGTCACCTCCCGGTTGTTCGTCATTCGGCTGCGCTTCTCCCCGCGGATAGCGCGCCCGCTTTCTGTGCAGGTTATCATACGGCGGACGCATCCGCATGTCCTGCATCATACGCCATTCATCCGCCGTTGTCAATTCTGTCTTTTCCGGGAGGCCGCCATGAAGACTGCGCCAAAGAGCGAGCGCATGCTCGCCGCTCCCCTTGCGCCGCTGATCCTGCGCACGGCGCTGCCCAGCATGGGCGCGATGCTCGCTTCCGGCGTATGCGCGCTGGCCGACGCACTCCTCCTGCGCCGTCTCGGGCAGGACGCCGCGGCCGCCGTTTCGCTCAGCTTTCCCCTGCTGAGCCTGATTCAGACCATCGGCTTT
This sequence comes from Clostridia bacterium, assembly GCA_017436605.1. GTDB lineage: Bacteria > Bacillota > Clostridia > Christensenellales > Aristaeellaceae > Ventricola. Next base: position 9,197 of record JAFSCW010000035.1, read on the forward strand.
ACGCTCGGCACCGGCGGAGGGAACTTCGTCAGCCGCAGCCTTGGCGCAGGGGACAAGGAAAGCGCGCTTCGGGCAGCCTCCACGGCTTTCTTCGGCGCGCTTGTGGTTTCCTGCGCGCTGTGCGCGCTGGGCTTTCTCTTCGCTTTTCCGCTCGTCCGCCTGCTCGGCGCGCAGGCCGCCCAGGCCGCTGCGGGCGCGGCGTATGCGCGCTGCGTGCTCGCCGCCGGCCCGATGCTATGCGCCAACCTCGTGCTCGGCAGCCTCGTGCGCGGTCAGGGCAATACGCTCGCAGGCCTGTATGCCTTTGGCTCCGGCGCGCTGCTGGGCCTTGCCCTGCAGGTTCTTTTCATCCTTTGCCTGGGGATGGGCATTGTGGGCAGCGGCGCGGCGATGATCGCGCGGGAGACGCTGACGCTCGTCCTGCTGATCGCGTTCTCGCGCAGGGAACCCGTTCGCCCGAGGCTTTTTCTCTTTTCGCTGCGGCCCGTGCTGCTCAGGGGAATCATGCGTTCGGGCTTTCCGGCGATGCTCCGCCAGGGGCTTTTCGCGCTGTCCTCCGCGCTGATGACGCGCGCCGCCTCCGCCGCCGGCCCCGCCGTGCTTTCCGGCATGGGGCTCTCCGTCCGCGTGCTGTCGCTCATTTCCTCCGGCGTGATCGGCTTTGGTCAGGGATTTGCGCCCGTATGCGGCTATGCATACGGCAGCGGCCGGATGGACCGCGTCCTGGGCGCCTATCGCTTTGCCCTGCGCGCGGTCGTCCTTTCGCTCCTCGCGCTGGGCGCAGCGCTGTTTTTCCTCTCGGAGCCGCTGCTTGCCCGCCTCGGCGGGGAGCCGGAGGCCCTTCTTTTTGCCGCAGCCTTCCTGCGCGCGCAGAGCGTCACGCTCTTTGCGCAGGGCGCGGTGATCGTCATGACCATGCTCACGCAGGCGATGGGGCTTCCCCTGCCCTCCTGCGTCGTCTCCGCCAGCCGTCAGGGCTTCGTGCTGATTCCGCTCGTGCTGATCATGCCGTCGCTCTTTAGCGTCAGCGGACTGATCCTGTCCCAGAGCGTCAGCGATCTGCTCTCGCTCGCCCTGTGCTTTTTCGTTACGCGCGCCGCGCTCAGAGGTTCCTCGTGCGCACGCGGCGGATGTTCGGATGCTCGGACAGCGTCTCGATGATATCGACATAGCTGATGCGGCTGGGCATGGTCAGCGTGTACATGTTGGTATAGAGGTTGCCGTCCGCCCTGTTTTCCGCATGAAAGTTGACGTCCAGAATCTTCACGCCCAGTTTATTGAAGTATTCGGTCAGGAAGGAAAGCGTTTCCTGCCTGTGGATGAACTGAACCTCCAGCTTCTTGAGCGTATGCACGTGGATGATCCGCTGCATGAGCTTGAGCGTCACCAGCACAACCACGCCTGCGATCATCGCCATGAGGATGAAGCCGGAGCCGACCGCCAGACCGATGCACGCCGTGCACCACAGGGAGGCCGCCGTCGTCAGGCCGGAGATCTTGTGTTCGGACATGAAGATCGTGCCCGCGCCGAGGAAGCCGACGCCGGATACGACCGTCGAGGTGATGCGGCCGACGCTCACGTTGATCGTCGAATCCGCGCCGAGCGCCAGCACGCCCGCCACGCTCTGCTGCTCAATCAGCGCCACAAGCGCCGCGCCCAGACAGACCAGCACATGCGTGCGCATGCCGGCAGGGCGGTTTTTCATTTCGCGCTCAATGCCGATCACCGCGCCGATCATCACCGCCGCGGCGATGCGCAGCAGCAGCATCTCCGCCCCCAGCTCCTTGCCGAAAGTCGAGAATCCTTCCAACAGCTCGATAATATCTGCAATCGTCATCGACATGGCGAACACCTCTTCTTTCCTAAGCCGCAGCATCCTATGCCGCACAGGCGGCATGTAATCCTTTTCAGGTAAAATCGGCGTAAAATTGATGTTAAGCATTATAACACCAACACCTGTTTTTGGCAAGGGTTTTCGGCAAACCCTGACAAATTCCTTCATTGACAATAGGCAGTTTTGCCATTACAATATTCCTGTTGACGCCAGCAAGACCAATCCCCGGAGGCCGCCATGAAAAACGCAACGCCCGAAGAACTGCGCGCACTTTCCAAGAGAGCGTCCGCCATCGCAGACAGACTCCCGCCGCTCCATACCGGCAGCGGCGGCACGTTCGCGCCCGAAGACCGCGGCGCGCTGTCCCGCTGCGCGGAAAGCATCCTGCGGAAAAACCGAGCCGTCGGCGCGTCGCTCATCCTGCTCCATCCCAGCGGCCGGGCCGAGTCCCTGCACTTTGGCCATGCGCGCCTGAATCCCCGAATTCCCGTGACGAAGCGCACCTGTATGCGCGTCGCCTCCGTCTCCAAGCTGGTGATGACCTTCGGCGCGCTGTCGCTTCTGGAGGACGGGCTGCTTAACCTCGACCGCGACGTCTCGCAGTACCTCGGCTACTGCGTGCGCAGTCCGCATGCGCCCGATGTTCCCATCACCATGCGGATGCTGCTTACCCATACCGCCGGCATATCCGACAGCGGCCCCTACGGCACACGCGGCATGGAGCCGGGCTGCACCCTGCGCGAGCTCCTGTCCGATCCCGCAAGCTGGCACAATGCGCCGCCCGGCAGCGCCTTCCGCTACAGCAATCTCGGCGCGGGCGCAGCGGGCGTGATCATGGAGCTGGCGGCAGGCATGCCCTTTGACGACGTTCTTCGCCAGCGCGTGTTCGATCCGCTGCAGATCCGCGCCAGCTACGATCCCCGGCGCATCGCGCCGGCCGAAGACCTCGCCGACGGATACGGCGTGCGCGGCGTTTTTCCGCCCCGCCTGAAATACGACGCGGCGCGCCTTGCCGCCCGGCCGCCCGAACCCTTCTGCCCCGAGCAGGATTATCTCATCGCGGCGGGAAGGCTGATCACCGACAGCGGCGGCATGGAGGCGCTCCTTCGCCTGCTCGCCTCCAAGGACGGCATGGGCGTGCTCTCCCCCGCATCGCTTGTGATGATGCGCAGCCCGCAGGACGGTATGCCCGACATTTCCGCATGCGGGCGCGGGCTGAACACTGCGTTCCTGCCCGGCGTTTTCCGCGGCTTCTCGCCTGTCGGCCATCAGGGCGTCGCCTATGGCATGTGCGCAGAGTTGTTTGCCGATCCCGAAACGGGCGCAGGCGTCGGCGTGATGACAAGCGGCGTTCGCCTTGTCCGCCGGCCGCCGCTGATGCGCGCAGGCTTTGATCTGCTTGCGCTCGGCTTTGCGGCGCTACGTGCGGATTGACCTTCACACTTGCGTCATAATTCTTTAAAGATTTTTTCCAAATGCTATCATGCTCCCTCCACAGGCTGCCCATATAATAGGATCATCGGGAGGCTGAATCGCCTCCTCTACCTCAAAAACCCCTTATACCCCCGAAAGGAGACAGACTCTATGCGTACTTCCCGTTTCTTCCGCCGCTTTCTTGCGCTGACTGCCGCGCTCGCGCTGACCGCGACCGCCAGCATGGCCGCTATCGCTCTGGCCGAGGACAGCGGAAAGCATTTTTCCATTGTCGAAGCTGCCTCTCAGGAAAACGCGCTTTCGATTCCTGAGATTTCGAAGGCCTGCCGCACCTCCGTCGTTGCCATCGAGACGGAAACCACCGTCGTCTACAACAACTACGGCAATGATTACTACAATCCGTTCGGCTCCATGTTCCCGGGCTTTGGCTTTGGCTATGGCTACGGCTACCCGGACGGCCGCGGCGGCCAGCGCGAATACACCCAGACCGGCGCAGGCTCCGGCATCATCCTCTCCGAGGACGGCTACATCCTGACCAACCACCACGTCATCTCCGGCGCGGACAAGATCACCGTCTATGTCATGCCGGAAGAAGAGGGCGCCGAGGAGGCGACCTACGAAGCCACGCTGATCGGCTCCTCCGAGAGCCATGACGTCGCGGTGCTCAAGATCGAGGCCGAGGGTCTCAACGCCGCCGTCTTCGGCGACAGCGATCAGCTCGAAATCGGCGAGCTGGCCGTGGCCATCGGCAACCCGATGGGCAACGTCCACGGCTCCGTCACCGCCGGCATCATCTCCGCCAAGGAGCAGGAGCTGACCATCGACGACGTGACCATCAACGCCATCCAGACCGACGCGGCGATCAACCCCGGCAACTCCGGCGGCGCGCTGTTCGATTCCTTCGGCCATGTCATCGGCATGGTCTATGCGAAGTCCTCCTCCGTGTCCATCGAGGGCATGGGCTATGCGATCCCGGTCAACGACATCAAGGAACTCGTCACGAACATGATCACCAACCCGGAGGCCACGCAGGCGCAGACCCTGGGCAGCCAGATCATGCTGGGCATCACCATCATCGACGTGACCGAAGAGATGAGCAAGCAGTACAGCATGCCGGTGGGCGTGTATATCCGCGAGGTCAGCGAATTCAGCGCAGCTGAGCGCGCGGGCCTTCTCAAGGGCGACATCATCGTCGAATTCGGCGGCGAACCCGTGACCTGCGCCGACGACCTCAACGCCCTGAAGGCGCAGCACCAGTCCGGCGATGTGGTCAGCGTGAAGATCGACCGCAACGGCAAGGAGCTGACGCTGGAGATCGTCCTCCCGCAGCCGACTGCCGTGGAGACCCTGAACAACTGATCCCTCCGGCAATCCGAAAACAGGCGCAAAGAGGCTCCCCCTCCGGGGAGCCTTTTTTTGCCGCCTTGCCAGCATCCCTCCGCTGTGCTATGATGATGCCATGAACATGCTACCCGATTCCCTTCCCATTTTCGGAGGTCATATGATCATGAAACGGCTTTTCCCGCTGCTGGCGCTGCTGATGCTCGTGCTGCCGCATGCCGCCCTTGCGGAGAAGATTCTCTGGGAGGACGAAAACGGCAGGATCATCCTTGAGGACGACGGCGAAATCGGCTTCCTCCCGCCGCAGGAAACCGGCATTTCCGAAGAGGATATGCTCATTGAGGAGACCTATACCCCGCGCCCCGCGCATACGCCGGACGGCAGCGGGCAGGAAGACCTGATCGAAAAATACAGCCTGCATACGCCGCTGCCCTATCCCGAAAAGACGCTGGAATACGGCAGCAGCGGAGAAGACGTCCTCGCCGCGCAGGAGCGGCTGACGGCGCTGGGCTATTATCACGGCAAGCTCTCCGGCGATTTCCTTGAAGGCACGCAGAGCGCGGCGCGCCGTTTCCAGCAGATCAATTCCATGACCGTGACCGGCAAAATCGACGCGGCGACATGGATCGTGCTGTTTTCCGAGGCGGCAATCGCCCGGGACGGCACCGCGCCCTATGCGACGCCCTCGCCCATCCCCGAAGCTGCGCCCTTCGTCTATACCCGCACGCTCCGCTACGGCGATTCCAGCGATCTGGTCGCGCAGCTGCAGGGCCGCCTGCAGGAGCTGGGCTTTTATGAGGCGCGCGTCTCCGGCGGCTATTACAAGATCACACGAAACGCCGTCCGCGCCTTTCAGGGTCACAACGGCCTGATCGCAGACGGCATCGCGGGCCGCGAAACGCAGGAGCTGCTCTTCTCCGAAAACGCGCTGCCCGCAAGCGCCGCGCCCCGCCCCTCGCCCACGCCCGTGCCGACAAAATACACGCTCATGGTCGACGTCACCAACCAGATCGTGCGCGCCTATACCTATGACGAGCACGGGGAATACACCGTGCTTGTGCGCGAGATGATCTGCTCCACCGGCACGAAGAAAAACCCCACCCCGCTGGGCACGACGATCATGCCGAAAAAGCGCGCGCGCTGGGGCTATTTCCCGACCTGGGATTCCCACGCGCAGTACCTCACGCGCATCGACGCAGCCAACGCCTTCCATTCCGTGCTCTATTCCGCCGCGGACGAGCGCACGCTGTCGGTCAAATCATTTGAGGATCTGGGCTCGCCCGCGTCCCATGGCTGTGTCCGGCTGTACGTCTCCGATGCGAAATGGATCTACGACAACTGCGAAGCCGGCACGATCATCACCGTCTACGAGGGGGAATACGATCCCGAATACACGATGACGCTCAAGCGAAAGCTCAACACCGACACCCTTCGCGAGCGCTCCCTGCCCGAGCCGACGCCCGAGCCCGTCTATGCGCCGGAAAACTGGCCCACGGAATACCGCACGCTCTCCCGCGGACGCACAGGCGAGGACGTGTACATGGTTCAGATGCGCCTTCGCGAGCTGGGCTACTACAGCGGCACGATCACCGGCGGCTACTACGGCGGAACGATCAAGGCCGTCGAAGCCTTCCAGCGCGACCACGGGCTCTCTGTCGACGGCGCGGCCGGCAAAATGACGCAGGCCGTTCTCTTCTCCGATCAGGCGCGGACGGCAGACGGACAGCCCGCCGCTCCTGCCATGCTTCCCGCTGAAACGCCTGCGCCAGAAGCAACCGCCTTCATCACACCCACACCTCTTCCGCAGGAGACGCCTTTCATTCCGATCGAAGACAGCGTCGGCTGATTGACAAACATCCGCTCCCTTTAGGGAGCGTTTTTTTTCTGCGGCAATCGCCTTTGTGTACAGGTTCTGAATATGCCGCCGTTGCAAAGAAAACGCTGATCGTGTATAATAAAGTGATTTGGTATGTTCTTTTGGGAGGGGGCTTGTGTCTCCTTCCGGCCGGACATATACGCTTACAGGAAAGGACGACGCCGATGACCAGAAAACGCTGGTGTATGCTTGCGCTCGGCATGCTGGTCGGGCTTCTTCTGGGCGTGATCGCGCTCGTCGTCTTCGTCGATCCGTTTGAAATCTACCACCGTGCGCTGTTTTATAACCCGCCCTACGACAGCAGCACGCAGATGTACTCCGGCGCCGGCGTCGCCAAATCCTATACCTATGACAGCATCATCGTCGGTTCCTCCGTGACGGAGAACTGCACGCCGAGCGTCTACGACAGGGCGCTGGGCGGCCGGTTTGTCAAGCTGAGCATGAACGCCGGCCTTTCGCTGGATCATGCCAAGATGATGGACATCGCCTTCCGGACGCACGACGTCCGCCGCGTGGTCTATGGGCTGGATCTTTTCGCCTTCTCGCAGTACTACAACAACCAGAAGGCACGCACGCCGGATTATCTCTACGACGACAATCCCTTCAACGACGTCTCCTATCTGCTCAACAAAAACGTCCTGATCAGCTACATCCCGCAGGCCCTTGCCCATATCGGCAAACCCGACGAGGACATGTGCCGCGACGCCATGTACTACTGGGAGCCGCCTGCGATGCCCGGTACGAAAGGCCTGCGCGCGATGGTCGATCTCTCCGGGCCGATGCCCGCTCAGCAGGACGTTTCCCGCGGGCTTGAGATGGCGCAGCTGAGCTATACGCACAATCTGCTGCCCTATATTCAGGCGCATCCGGAGACGACGTTCACGTTTTTCTTCCCGCCGTATTCCATCTACTACTGGGCGGGGCAGGCCGAGCAGGGCATGCTCGACACCGCCATGGCGCAGCGCCGCCTGCTCAGCGGACTGCTCCTGGCCGAGCCGAACGTCGAGCTCTATGATTTCCATGCGCATTTTGACTGGGTCGCGGACGACAGCCTCTACTACGACCTGATCCACTACATTGCCTCCGTCAACGACGAGATGGCCTTCGCCATGGCGCAGGGCCTTTGCCGGGTGACGGATCCCGCGCAGATCGAAGAGAACAGTGCGGCGCTCATGCAGGCCGCTGCGGCGCTCTTCCCCTGACGCGCCCGATTGCCGGAATTCTGCGCTTTATTTTTCCCGAAAGGAGACAGGACATGACCCGCAAGCGATGGGCCCTGCTCACGATGGCGATGCTGCTTGGCGCGCTTTCGCTGCTGATCGGCTCGGTGGTCATCATCGATCCATTTGAAATCTATCACAAGGCGACCGCGTTCATCCCGCCGATTTCCAGCGGCACGCAGAGCTATTCCAATGCCGGCATCGCCAGATCCTACGATTACGACAGCGTGATCATCGGCTCCTCGATGACCGAAAACTTCCGCCCGAGCAAGCTGAACGCGCTGCTCGGCGGGCGCTTTGTCAAGCTCTGCATCAACGGCGGCACGCCCTATAACCACCGGCAGATGCTGGATATGGCGTTTGCCAACCGGGATATCCGCACGGTGCTTTACGGACTGGACGTGGACGCGCTGACCTTCTTTTATACCACGCCCAAAACGGAGATGCCCGATTATCTCTACAGCGCCGATCTCCTCGACGACGTCAGGTACTGGCTCAACCAGAGCGTGCTTGGCAAGTACATCCCCGCCTGCCTCAAAACGCTCGGGCAAAGCGACCCGGACCAGATCGACACGATGTACGCCTGGGGCGAGGATTTCGCCTACGGCAGGGACGCCGTCCTCGCCGGAAAGCATATCTCCTCCGATGAGGTTCCGCAGGAGGAACGCCAGACCGATCCCGTGCTCTCGCAGCAGTCGATGCTCAACGTCGAGCACAATTTGATCCCCTTCATCGAGGCGCATCCGCAGACGGAGTTCATCTTTTTCTTCCCGCCGTATTCGCTCGCGCGCTGGTATGAATTCTACCAGCAGGGCAAATTGATCTATCATCTCAACCAGAAGGACGCCGTGATCAAGCGGCTGCTGCCCTATGACAACGTCAGGATCTACGATTTCCACGCGGAGCTCGACTGGATTCTGAACCTCGATCTGTACGTCGATACCGAGCATTACGGCCCGCAGATCAACAGCGAAATCGCCGCCCGGATCGCCCGGGACGAAAACCGCATTCTCAGCCTCGACGAGGCCCGATCAAACGACGCCGTGCTCATAGACTATGTCGGCCGTCTGCGTGCGCTCGGCGCCTGGCCGGATTCCTTTTAAGCCCGCTGTGAACATCAAAAGGAGAACCCTCTATGCTGTTTAATTCCTATGTCTTCATCCTGGCGTTCCTGCCGCTGACGCTGATCGGCTATTTCCTGCTGGGCCGCCTGCCCGAGCGCATCCCGCTCAACAAGCTGTTCCTCGTGCTGGCGTCGTTCGTCTTTTATGGCTACAACAACCCCAGCTATGTGCCCATCATCGTCTGCAGCATCCTGATCAACTATGCGCTGAGCCAGATGATGCTGGCAAGCGAAAAAAAGGGCCTTCGTCTGCCGCTGATGCTGCTGGGGCTTTTCCTCAACCTGGGCGTGCTGTTCTATTTCAAGTATCACGACTTCTTCATCAGCAACTTCAACGCGGCGTTTAAGACCTCCTTTGCGCTCCATCATCTGATGCTGCCGCTGGGCATTTCGTTTTTCACCTTCCAGCAGCTTTCCTACGTCATCGACAGCTACCGCAGGACCGTTCCGCGCTACAACATCCTCGACTATGCGCTGTTTGTGACCTTCTTCCCCCAGCTGGTCGCAGGCCCGATCGTCCTGCACAGCGAGATCGTGCCGCAGTTCGCGGACGAAAAGAACCGCCGCTTCAACTTCGATAACTTCGCGCCGGGCCTGTATGCCTTTGCGCTGGGTCTGTTCAAGAAGGTCATCGTCGCCGATACCTTCGGCGCCGCGGTCGAGGCGGGCTTTTCCAGCGCGCTTTCGCTCAATACCATCGAGGCGTGGTTCGTCGCCATCGGCTATACCCTCCAGCTGTATTTCGACTTCTCCGGCTACTGCGACGTCGCCACCGGCGTAGGCCTGATGTTCAACATCAAGATCCCGCTGAACTTCAACTCGCCCTACAAGAGCATGAACATCCGCGAATTCTGGCAGCGCTGGCATATCACGCTCTCCCGCTTCCTGACCAGCTACATCTACTTCCCCCTCGGCGGCAGCCGCAAGGGCCTCACGCGGACCTGCATCAACCTGATGATCGTGTTCCTGGCCAGCGGCCTTTGGCATGGCGCGGGCTGGCTGTTCCTGCTCTGGGGTCTGATGCACGGCGCGGCAAGCGTGCTGTATCGCCTCTTCCGCAAACAGTATGACAGCCTGCATCCGGCGCTGCAGTGGCTGATGACGTTCTGCTTCGTGATCGTAGCCTGGGTTTTCTTCCGCGCGACGAGCCTTGCCGATGCGCTGGCGATCGTCAAGTCCATGCTGATGATGGACTTCGGACCGATCCGCGATTCCATCACCTCCGCCTTCGCGCTGCCCGGCGGCTTCCGCCCGGGCTACAACGGCATCTTCATGATGATCTGGTATGTGCTTGCGCTGGTTGCCTGCCTGGGCATGCGCAACACCTACGAAAAGACCATGGATTTCAAGCCCACGCTTCTCAACGCCTTTACCACCGTCGTCCTGATCCTCTACGTGACGCTGTCCCTTTCCGGCGTGAGCGTCTTCCTCTACTTCAATTTCTGATCGGATATCGCCATGAACAAGAAAAACTGGGCGCTTCTGTGTCTTTCGGGTCTGCTGGGCGCGTTTGTCTTCCTGAGCGCCGTGGTCATCGCGGTCGATCCCTTTCAGGTCTATCGCCTCGCCACGGCCTATATGCCCCCGATCGACAACACCACGCAGGTCTATGCCAATGCGGGCATCGTGCGCCATTATGACTACGACAGCGCCATCGTCGGCACGTCGGTCACGGAGAATTTCTCCCCGTCGCTGATGGACGAGGCGCTCGGCGGCCGCTTCATCAAGCTCTGCACCTCCGCCGGCACGGCCTATAACCATGCGCTGCTCATGGATCTCGCCTTCAGGACGCACGACATGAAGCGCATTGTCTATGGCTTTGACGTGTATTCCTATGTCGCCGGCCTTGATGAAACCGGCAGCGAGGTGCCGCTGTATCTTTACGACAGCAACCCTTTCAACGACGCGCAGTACTGGCTCAACCGCTCCGTGCTCGGCTCGTTCCTGCCGCGCTGCCTGCGCGCGTGGGGGCAAAAGCAGGATGATACGATCCGCGATACGATGTACAACTGGGCCGGCAGGGATGAATACGGCCGCGCTGCGCTGTATAATGCGCTGTTTGATCCGCCCGAGGTCATACAGCCGGCGGATCAATACCTCGCCGCGGCGAAAGCCAATATCGAAACGCATCTGATTCCGTTCATCCAGGCGCATCCGGAAACGCAGTTTGACCTCTTTTTTCCGCCCTATTCCGCCGCAGAATGGTCGTCCATGCTCAGCAAGGGCACGCTTGACGCGCTCCTCCCGCTGCGCGGCCTCGCCTATGACATGCTCAGCGGCTATGAAAACGTGACCATTTACGACTTCGCCGCGCGCGAAGACTGGGTGCTCAGCCTGTCCAACTACAAGGACACGCTGCATTACGGAGAATGGATCAACGACGAAATCGTCCGCGCAATCGCAGACGGCAGCGGCGTCGTCAATTCCCGCGATTCCCTCGATCAGGCCAGCGCCAGGCTGCGCGCCTGGGCAAACGATCTGATCGCCGCCGGAGAATGGATCTACGACTGATCCTCCCGCACCCTTCCCGAGATTCCGAAGGAGGAACCATGTACCAGATTCCCCGCAAAAAGCGAAAGGCACGCGCCGGCAATCCGCTCATGCGCGTGCTGCTGAGCGCAGGGGCGATCGTGCTGATCGTGCTGCTTTGCGCCTCGGTCAATTCGCTGCTGCCCAAGGTCGAGCCTGCGGAGGCGGAGAGCACCGCCGCTCCCGAAGAGCGCGCGGAGTCCACGCCCACGCCCGAGCCGACCATCACGCCCACGCCCGCCGTCTATGCGCCCTTCGGCGCGCAGTACGGCCACGGCGGCGCAAACCTCATTCCCGAAACCCCAACGCCGGAGCCGACCCCTGCGCCGACGCCCACGCCCATCGCCAGCCCTACGCCCATCCCTGAGCCGACAGCCGTCCGATACACGACGCTCAAACGCGGCGCGACCGGCCCGTCGGTCGTCCGCCTGCAGGAAGAGCTCATCGCGCTGGGCTACCTCGAGGGCAGCGCGGACGGCGATTTCGGCGGCAACACGCAAAGCGCCGTCGTCCAGTTTCAGGCGGTCAACGGCCTGAGCGCGGACGGCATCGCCGGCAATCAGACGCTGACTCTGCTCTACAGCGGCCATGCGCTCGCGGCGAGCGAAGCGCCGGAGATGGATTACCTGATTCTCGTCAACCGGGAAAACAAGCTGGACAAAAACTATGCGCCGACCGATCTGGTCGAAATCGCCGACGTGATCCCCAGCAGCGTGCTGAAGGTCAAATACAGAGGCACGAAGGCCAACCGCACGGCCGTCGAGGCGCTCGGCAGGATGCTCGAGGACGCCATTGCAGAGGGCGTCGGCAACTGGCAGGTTTCCTCGGCCTATCGCAAATACAGCGATCAGCAGGCGCTCGTCGATCAGTCCGTCGCCAAATACAAAAAGAACAACCCCGACTGGAGCCGCGACCGCTGCCTCTCGGCGACGTATCAGACCGTCGCCCCTGCCGGCACGAGCGAGCACATGACCGGTCTCGCGTTTGACATCACCGTTCCGGGCGTGTCGTTCAGCGGCACCGAGCAGCAGAAATGGCTGCACGAGCACTGCTACGAATACGGCTTCGTTGTCCGGTTCACGGAGGACAAACAGAAGCTCACAGGGTTCCTCGCCGAGAGCTGGCATTTCCGCTATGTCGGCGTGGAGGCCGCGCAGGTGATGACCTACAACAACTGGTGCCTCGAGGAATATGTCGAGAAGATGGGCCTGAACAAGTAAACCAAAAAAGCAAACCGCCGAAGGAGGAATGCTCACTCCTTCGGCGGTTTATTCTTTATTCTGCTTTGGCGATTTTCTCTTTCAGAAACCTTTGCAGCCTCGGCCAGTAGCCGGATTCCTCCTGCGGCACATCCTGCGCTCCGCCCTCGGGATCCAGAAAATACCGCCCATTCAGCTTTTTGGAAATGCTGTCCAGCGGCCATCCTTCACGGCGCCATGCGCCGGGGGTATCGACCATGTCAAACGCCCACGCCATCGCTTCCTCGCGCGTCGCCTCGAAATCATGCATCTCCCCGCGCAGATACAGCGCCATCGCATCCATATAATACGCGCGCACACTGCCGCCCAGATCATGCACCAGCTGCGCATAGTAGGCGATCATCTCGTCGTCGTCCAGCCGCCTACCGCCCTGCGGCGTGCGGATATGCAGCCCGGGCTGACGCGGATCCGAAAGCGGCAGGCTGTCAAAATACAGCCCCGAATCCGCGCAGATGACGACGTCAGCATACCGCGCATAAAACGCGGCCTTCAGCCGCGCATTTTCCAGCGGCGTCGCGCCGGTCTCCTGCGGCTCGTCCGCAACGCCGAGATCGCGCAGCGTCAGGCACGCCGCGCCTGTTCCCTCCAGCAGCCTTTCAAAATACCGGACCTTGGAAGGGTTGGTCGTTCCGATCAGAATCCGCATGGCTTTCCCTCCCGAAACAGATATGCAAACAGCTCCGGCGTGATCGCCGGGTAGGTCAGGTTGTCCGGCAGCGCGTCAAACAGGCGCACCTCGGCCATTTCGCTCTCGGGCAGCGGACCGCGCGCATGGATTTCGGCATGGAAAACCATACCCGTCGCGCCCTCGCCGGTATGCTCGTCCCCCGCCCAGTAATCGCACAGCGGCCGGATATCGTAATCTGCCGCGCCGGATTCCTCATACAGCTCGCGCCGGGCCGCCGTCATCGCGTCCTCGCCCTGCTCAACATGGCCGCCCTGCGTTTCCCATGTCGTGCGCGCCTTATGCCGACTAAGCATGATCTGCCCGCCGCAGGTTGAAAGCACGACGACGTACTTATACGTCTTGAGCTCGCCCACGGGATACACTCTGCTGATCATCACAATCCCTCCCGCAGATACTATATCACCTTTCCTGCCGGCGTGTAAAGCGCCGCATCACGATCCGCTGGACGTATACCGCCGCACCCCAAAGCGCCAGAACGCATGGCAGACCATCAGGAAAGCCACCGTACCGAGCGGAAACAACGCATACAGCGGGCAGTCGCTCCTGCCCAGAAGCAGCTGCAGCGGATACGCCTGCACGAGCGCATACGGTATGCCGAACGTCGCAAACTTCATCATCTTTTCTCCGTAGACGTCGATGGGGTATTTGCCGTATTCCTTGGCGCCGTCGGTGAAGATATTCATGAATTCCAGCCCGTCCAGCGTAAAAAAGCAGAAGCCGGCATACACCAGATACAGCCCGGAAAACAGCAGAATCCCGCCCAGCAGCATCGAAAGAAGGGTCATGATCCGCAGCGGCGTCCAGAAAATATCCGCATGGCTCACGCCATAAGCAAAGACCACCACAGCCTGCAGAAGGCGTCCGATCCGCGTCAGCTCAAACCGGCTGCCCAGAATCTGCAGGATCTCGCTTCGCGGACGGACGAGCACGCGGTCGAATTCTCCGCGGCGAACCATGCCGGCGAACGTATCAAACCCGCGCACAAACATCTCCGCCAGCGAATACTGCATCATGACGATCGAATAGCAGAGCAGCACATCCGCATAACCATAGCCCGCGACACTGTGAAAGCGCATGAACATAAACGCGAGTCCCATGAGGGTTGTCATCGACAGGAGCAGCTGAGAAGCGACCTGCAGAAAAAACGACGCCTTATATTCCATAGCGCTGCGGATGCTCAGGCGGATATAGTGCATATACAGGGACAGCGCATCCCATTTCCTTTTCTTCATCGCTCAGCCCCCCTGCAGCGTCGCATGCCGCTCTGCCCGGGCGCAGAGTACCCTGCCCAGGATCGTCAGCGCCGCCAGCCAGAAGAGCTGCAGCGCCACGGCCCTTTGCGTCTCCGCCGGCGTCATGCTGCCGCTGTATACGCGCAGCGGCACATTCTGCATCGCGGCAAACGGAAGAATCTCCAGTACGCCCCGCACGCGCTCCGGAAAGAAGGGCAGCGGAATTCCGCCGCCCGAGAGGAATTCCACGACGGAGCCGACCATCACCCTCAGGCCCATCGGCGAAATCGTATAGAACGTGCAGACATAGACCAGCATATAAAACGACACGGAAACCAGAAAGCTCAGCACCAGCGTGCAAAGAAACACGGCAAACTGAAAAGCGCTCGGCGGCAGGCTGATCCCGTAGGGCTTTGGCAGGCAGAGCGCCACCAGAATGATCGGGAAGCAGCGGAGCGCCACGCGCGAAAGGCGGGCCGCCATGCTGCGCGCAAACCACATATCGTAAATCCGGATCGGGCGGCAGAGCTCGTAGGCGACGTTTCCGCTGACGATGCAATCGAATATCTCCGGCTCCAGCATCCAGGCGGCGAAGACGGCGAGCAGCGCCTGCTGCAGCCAGATATAGCTGGCCGTCGCCTCAAAGGTCATCGGGAAAGCGGCAGGATTTGCGCTGTAGAACGCACGGAAGACCATGATCTCCATAAAGCCCCACGCAAACTGCGTCGTCATGCCGGCCAGCGCGGCGGCGCGATACTGAAGCCCCATCGCGAAGCGATTCCTGAAAAATGAAACGTATTTTTTCATGGCGCACCTCTTATGAAATCCCGAGCCTGCGGTAGAGATTCGCAACAGCGCGGTCGAGGTCTTCTTCCTGCGCGCCCGGATTCTCCGATCCTGCCCGGCGGATATCGTCGAGGCTTCCGTCCAGCAGGATTTTTCCCCGTCCGATCAGAATCACACGCTGCGCAAGCGCCGAAATATCCTGCATGTCGTGCGTCGTGAGAATCACCGTCGTGCCGTGCTCCCGGTTGAGCCTATGGATAAACTCCCGCACAGCCAGCTTGGATACGGCGTCCAGGCCGATCGTCGGCTCGTCGAGAAACAGGATGCGCGGGCTATGGAGCAGAGAAGCCGCGAGCTCGCAGCGCATCCGCTGGCCGAGGGAAAGCTGCCTGGTCGGCGTTTTCAGCAGCTCAGACAGCTGCAGAAGGGCTGTCAGCTCCTCGAGATTGCGCCTGTACTGCGCCGGATCGACGCTGTAGATATCCCGAAGGAGCTCGAAAGAATCGATCACCGGAATATCCCACCAGAGCTGAGAGCGCTGACCGAAGACCACGCCGATCCTTTTCACATGCTCAATCCGGTTTTTCCACGGCGTAAGCCCGTCGATCGTGCAGCGCCCGCTGTCCGGGGTCAGGATGCCGCTGAGGATCTTGATCGTCGAGCTCTTTCCCGCGCCGTTCGGGCCCATATAGCCGACCATTTCCCCATCGCGGATCGTGAAGCTGACGTCATCGAGCGCCTGAACCCATTCATGCTCTCTGCGCAGAAATGATTTCATCGCCGCGCCTGCGCCTCCGCTGCGCCTGGCAACCTTATAGCGTTTGCTGATGTGCTCCATGACGATCATACGATCACCTCCCGCGCATCGCTGCGCCTATTCCATTCCTCACGGGTGATCGCGTATACCCTTGTGCGCACGTTAACCGGATCGTCGTATTCCTCGATGAAGCGCATTCCGTTTTTGATCGCCACGCGCTGCGATGCGGCATTGGTATATTTCATATAGGAATACGCCGCATCAAACGCCGTGTTTTCAAACAGATCATCCCGGCAGGCCCGGGCAGCCTCCGATGCATATCCTCGCCGCTGAAAATCCTTATGAATATGATAGCCGATTTCCGGTTTCATTTCTCCGTGGATATTCTGCATCGAAATGCCGCAATCACCGATAAGCGCTCCGGTTTCCTTCAGAATAACCGCTAACAGACCAAAGTCAGACGCTTTGTAGCGCTCCATATTTCTCAAAATCCACGCCTGTGTCTTCTTCTCGTCAAACGGCGCTGGATAATGCTTCATCGTTTGCGGATCGGAGAGAATGGCATGAAGTGCCTCAAAATCATCCGGGACCAATTCTCTGAGAATCAATCTTTGTGTTTCCATGTGCATGGTGCAAGACTCCTTTCTGTCTGCTTCCTCCTGGTAGTTATAGGGTTTCTATCTTGCCAAGTCGGGCGGCTTCTCTGTCCTTTCTTCAGCTGCCGCAAAAATGACGGAAGGCCAATCTATCACCGTTTTTATTCGCATGTCAATTTTCATTTTCCGTTCTTTGAAGCAAATACTTTGTTCAATCTTTCTTTCCCGCTCGTTTTCTTCCAAAAACGCAAAAAAAGAAGCCCAGCTTTTGCTGAGCTTCTTCGTTGGGATCCGGCAACGTCCTACTCTCCCGGGCCGTCTCCAGCCAAGTACCATCGGCGCTGAAAGGCTTAACTTCTGTGTTCGGTATGGGAACAGGTGGGACCCTTTCGCCATAGTCACCGGAATGTTTATGAGGGTTTGTGCAGCCCGCGTTCCTTCTTGGCCCCTGCTTCGTCTATTCATAACCGAAGCTTCAGATCTTGGGGAACCTCCGCACAATCTGCGCTTTTCTGTTATTTACGCGTACCCTGAAAACCGCACATCCAGACTTTCTACACCTTGCGAAAAACCAATCTTTCAATTTTCCCTTTGGTCTCACTTGATTCTCAGTTTCTTTAGATCAAGTCCTCGACCGATTAGTATCAGCAAGCTCCATATGTTACCACACTTTCACCGCTGACCTATCTCCTGGTAGTCTTCCAGGGGTCTTACTTCTTTCGAATGGGATACTTATTCTTGAGGTGGGCTTCACGCTTAGATGCCTTCAGCGTTTATCC
>JAFSCW010000036.1 GCA_017436605.1 Clostridia bacterium
ATAGCCCGGCAGATCGGCGCCCTCTTCGATATAATCGCGATAGCGGCGCAGGAAAGAGCCCACCGCCTTATGACGGCAGATCACCTCAAGACCCTTGCCGAACGGCTTGCAGGCCTTGACTTCCATGGTCGTATTCTCCAGATCGGCGCTCACATAGTGGGTGGCGATGCCGGCGGCGTTGATCTTCTCGAAGTAATAGATGGACATGCGCAGGTTGACGTCGCCCACGCCTTCGATGGTCAGGCCGACGCTGTTCTCGCCCGGATCGAATACGCCGTCCTTGCCCGTGCAGTCATCCTTGAACTTGAGCAGGCAGTTGCCGTTATCCAGCGCATAAACATTCTTCGTCTTGCCGGTGTAAATGAGCTTCAGATCATTCATTGTCATGCTCTCCTTTATATGCTTGAGGGGGTAAGCTGCCGGAAGAACGGCAGACGGGAATCAATGGTTGTATTTGGCTTCCGCTTCAGCATTCGCCGCAAGCACCTTTTTTGTGTCGGCAGCGCGCTTGAACGCAAGCTTCTCAGCAAGGCTCTGGTCGCATACAGCCAGAATTTCAATGGCCAGCAAAGCGGCATTGACCGCTCCATCCACCGCGACCGCAGCAACCGGAATACCAGAAGGCATCTGGACGGTAGAAAGCAGGGCGTCCATGCCATTGGCAAACGTCGCAGACTTCATCGGGATGCCGATCACAGGCAGAGTCGTGTTTGCCGCCAGGCTGCCCGCAAGATGCGCCGCCATACCGGCCGCCGCAATGATCACGCCAAATCCGTTTTCACGCGCAGAAGCAGAAAACGCATGCGCCTCCTCCGGCGTACGATGCGCAGAATAGACATGCACCTCATGCGGCACGCCAAACTCCTGAAGGGTCTTGATGGCCTTTTCTACAACAGGCATATCACTGACGCTGCCCATAACAACGGCCACTTTCTTCATCGTCAATACCTCCAAACCAAAACAAAACGGGATTAAACAAAAACTCAACTGTAGTATAATCCTGAATGCATGAAAACACAACTGTCAAAATAACCGAATATTATTCTGTATATCATCTTTTTTGTTCACAATTTCACCCAATCAGCAAAGCATTACAAACAAGACGGAAACGCGTCTGCAATTCTGGCAAGCAAAGCTCTTCAAAGGCAGCTATAACAGCGGCGCGCCTCTTCCTTATATCCAGAAAAAACGCGCCGCCTTTCATATTCTGTTTTGCCGCATGGTCATCGCTTCTGCATGGCCAGCCGGACAGCTCCTTCCGCTGCGCTGCCGCGCGGACTGATGATGCGCATCTGCGGGAAGTCTTCCGCCAGAATCGCCTTTACCTGTTCGCGGATAACTTCATAATGCGCAAGCACGCTTCCCGTCAGGGCCAGTTCGCCTTCTTCCAGCCCGAGGTTTTTCCATGCTGCAGCTGCAAGCGCTGCCAGTTCCTGCGCCGCGCATACCGCGATCCTCTCAGCAGCCGCATCGCCCATTTTGAGCGCCTCCAGCAAAAGCGGCGCAAACGCTGCGATTTCCTTTTTGCCGGTAGTGCCGTTATACAGCCAGGTCACAATCCCGCTGACCTGCGAAATGCCCAGCCTCTCAAAGACCATCTTCCTCAGGCAGGTCGCCTCTGCGCGGCCATCCTCGCCCCGGGCGACGGCAGAAAGAATATCCCGGCCGATCGCATAGCCGCTTCCGCCATCGTCGATCAGATGACCGCAGCCGCCCACGCGCGTGTGCTTTTCCTTCCCGTCGTATCCGCAGCAGATCGCGCCCGTTCCGGCAATCAGCACCGCGCCGGGGCCTTCGACAGCGCCGGCCAGGGCGATCTCCTGATCTCCGACGATCAAAAGCGCGCCCGCATACCCCTCCGCCCGGACATGCTCCTCGATAAACGAATAGATCTCAACATTGCTCACACCCGCAGCGCCGATGACCAGCCGCACGCAGTCGGCGAGCCCGCCTGGCATGGACGCCATATAGGCGACGGCGTCTGCAATGGTCTGCCTGACGCGCTCGCGCGGCGCGCCATTGATGTTCAGCGGGCCGAACACCGCGCGGCCGGTTTCCTGTCCGGAAGCGTCGCAGCAGAGCACCTCCGTCTTGCTTCCGCCCCCGTCCCATCCACAGTAATAGCCCATATTATGCCTCCAATCGCGTCGCGAGCCTGCCCCGCGGGATCAGCTCTCCGCGCAGCACACGCGCCGTATTCACAGCGCTCTCCCGAATATACTCATACACCGCCAGGCCGCATACGCCGTCCGGCAGATACGAAAGGTCATAGCTGTTGCGCAGCGCGACAACGGCCATCGGCTTCTTTCCGCGCGCCAGTGCAGCGATCAGCTCCAGCTGCTGCGGCGTCAGATGCGCATTGCAGGTGCCCAGCACGACGCCGGTCGCTTTTTCCGCCGCCTCGCATGCGCGCGCAATCTCCCGATCATCCGGCGCACGGCGCAGGGTGACGGCACAGCCGCCCATCTCCTCCTGCATCCATACCGCAAAGCTCTCTTTTTCATCCACAGCGTCCGAAGCCTGCGAAATCGTATACGGAGAGCAGGCGACAAACAGCGGCGCATCTCCCACATCCGGAACCGGCGCGCCCACATGACACACTGCCGCCTCGCGCATCGCCGCCACGGCGGCAAAATGCTCGCGCGTTCCGACGCAGTCGGCCTGCGGGCGAGGCGCGGCCGCCAGCCGCTTTTTCAGCGCATCAATACGGGCCGCCGAATGAAGCATCTGCGCTTTGTCGATCCTTCCTGCTTCGACCGCCTGCTCGATGGCCATGCAGGCCTTGCCCGCCAGTTCAAGATCATGACAGATGCAGACCATATCCGCTCCGGCTGCGCAGGCCGCAACGCTGCCCTCCACCGTGCCGTAATGCTTGGCGATCGCGTCCATCATCATACAGTCGGTGATGATCAGGCCGTCAAAGCCCATTTCCTGCCGGAGAATGCCCGTGAGTATCGGGCGAGACATCGTCGCAGGCACGCCGCCTTCATCCAGCTGCGGAAAGAGAATATGCGTCGTCATCACGGCGCCCACGCCCGCCGCGATCGCCTCGCGGAAAGGCGCCAGTTCGCAGCTGTCCAGCTCCTTCCTCCCCTTATCCACACAGGGAAGACCGATATGCGAATCCGTATCCGTATCCCCGTGTCCCGGGAAATGCTTGGCGCAGGCCAGCACGCCGTTTTCCTGCAGACCGCGGATCATGCCGCAGGCAAACGCGCCGACCTGCTGCGGCGTATCGCCATAGCTGCGCACGTTGATGACGGGATTGCGCGGATTGCAGTTCACATCTACGGACGGCGCGAGATCGCAATTGACCCCAAGCGCCATCATCTCACGGCCTGTGATCCGGCCCGCCTGATAGGCAAAGGCAGGATCGCCCGTCGCTGCAACGGCCATCGCCGTGGGCACGACGGCACATTCCTGCGGCAGGCGGGATACCACGCCGCCTTCCTGGTCCGTCGCAATGATCGCCGGCCGGCTGGTTTCCTCCATCGAAACCGCCTGAAGCTGCCTGCACAGCGTCTCCAGCTGTTCGGCGCTTTCCACATTGCGGCGGAAGAGAATGAAATTGCTGAACTGATACCGGCGCACATACGCGCGCAGCTCATCGCTGACCTGCGTGCCGAAGAAGCCCACCATCAGATGATGGCCTGCCCTGATTCCTGACATCCGCAATCCCTCGCTTTTCTTCCCGGCTGAAACCGTTTATTCCCTTTTGCCCGAGATTGCCCAGGCGATGCGGCCGTCCGCTTTTTCCAGCGCATCCTTGGCCTCCTGCGCCGTGACGCCCAGAAGCAGCATCACAATCGCCGTCTTGCAGGAGAAGCCGCATGCTTCCAGCGCCTTCTGCGCCGTCGCCTCGTCCACCTCCGTCGCGGTGCAGACGATGGACACCGCACGGCGATACAGCTTCTCATTGCTGCATTTGACGTCGACCATCAGGTTGCCGTATACCTTGCCCATCTTGATCATCACGCCGGTGGAAATCATATTGAGCACCAGCTTCTGCGCCGTGCCGCTCTTCATGCGCGAAGAGCCTGTGACGACCTCCGGGCCGGGAATCGGCGCGATGCACACGTCCGCATGCCGGGACATCTCGCTGTTTCGGCAGCAGACCACGCACATCGCCGGCGCGCCGACGCTCCTTGCATAGTCCATCGCGCCGATGACATACGGCGTTCTGCCGCTGGCGGCGATGCCCACCAGCGCATCCTTATCCGAAAAGCCGATCGCCTTGAGATCGTTTTCGCCCAGTTCGCGGCTGTCCTCCGCGCCCTCGACCGCCTTGACAAACGCGCCGCTTCCGCCCGCGATCAGGCCGACGACCAGCCCGGGATCCACGCCGTACGTCGGCGGACATTCCACAGCGTCCAATACGCCCAGACGGCCGGACGTGCCCGCGCCGCAGTAAATCAGCCTGCCGCCGCTGTGCACCTTTTCATAGATCATATCCACGGCTTTCGCCACCTCGGGCAGCACCTTCTTGACCGCTTCCGCCACACGATGATCCTCTTCGTTGATCACGGTCAGCATGTCAATCGTGGACAATTCGTCGATATGCATGGAGCGCTCGTTTCTCTGTTCAGTATCCAGCTTCTTCAGTTCAACCATGACGTCCATTCCTCCTTATGCGTTTAAAGGCGTATCCCGCCTGAGATTTCGTATACAAGTTCTGTTCCTGCCGCGCCGGGCGGCATCAGAATCTGTCCGCTTCCTGGATATGCAGCTGCATCGGGAACCAGCCCCTCGGCGTGCCGGCGTCGCTGGCGAGCCATCTCGCCCGGTCGAAGCCAAAGACAAAGCTGTGCGCATCCTGCTCGTCCAGCGCCAGATCGGGCGCTTCCTGCGTCCGCTCGACGCTGACCGCGCCGGCGCGCACGCTGATGCGCAGCGTTCCATATCCGCCAAAGCCCAGCCTGAAGACGCCGTCCTCCAGCTTCATGTACGTCTGCTTAAGGCGCATGCAGGCCCGGATCACCCGCTCCGGCTTCAGGCACAGGAACATCTCGTCCGAAGCCATCGACATGCCCTCGGCTGCGCGCGAAAGAAAAGCACAGCGCGCCTGTTCATGCTGCCCTGTCACAAGGCTGATGGAGGACACGTTTCTCTGACCGAACCATGCCTCCAGGACAGCGGGCAGCAATGACTCATCCTCCAGCACCAGTTCAAGGACATCCCGTCCATCGCCGCTGGCCATCATATAGCCTGCGGGCTCGCCGCCGCAGCAGATCAGCCACGGCGTATTCCAATATGTCTGAAGCGCAGAAACAAAGTTCTCCCGGGTTCTCGCGCCGGTAACGATCTGTTTTTCGTAGAGCTCAAACGCATAATCCGCATCGGCGCTGTTTTTTTCGAGCACCCTGAAAGCGATCTGCTGCGCCCTCGGGTCATGCTTCATATGGCGGATATTGGCCTTGGTCACCGTATAGCGCATCCGACTGCCGCAGGCGGCAAAACCGGAATGTTCATAGCGCTGGCGCTGTCCGCCCAGTGCCAGAAGATCCAGCCCCATTTCCCTGCCGCGCTCGATCTGCAGGCGGCACATTTCACCCATGACGCCCTTCCCCCGCGCGCGCGGATGTACAGCCATGGAACCGAGATAACCGCAGGAAATCGTCTCGTCCGCCAGCTTTTGCGCAAACGGCAGAAGCCCGAACACGCCGCACAGTCTGCCCTCCTCATGCGCAAGCACATGGATATCGCTGATCCGATTCTCCGGCGCATAGACCTTGGGCAGCAGAACGGGAAAATCATGCGGGATGCGGAGCATTGAAAAGACCATATTGATCAGGTCGATGATTTCGTCCATATCCCGGTCATTGGCTACACGGTATTCCACCATAGAGATCCTCCATGAATCTATTCCGAATCCATTTCTGAATCCATCTCTTAAATCGATGAAAATGGGGCTGCTGCGCGATGCAGCAGCCCCTGTGTGTTTATTTTACGATACAATCAGTTCAAACGTTCTGATTACTTCGCAGCCATGAAGGCGTCCAGCTGCGCCTGGATCTCAGCGAGGACCTCGTTCAGGCCAACGGCTTCGAGTTCAGCCTTCAGCTCCGGAATGACGACGGCCGGATCAGAGGTGCCGGTCTGCATTTCGTAGATGTACTGCTCCCAAACGTTCTTCATCGCCAGGCACTGATCGGCGACCGGCTCGATGTTCGGCATGAAGCCCAGCGCGGAAGAAGTGATCGCCTCAGCGGTGTAGCGCTCGACGAGCTCGGTCCACTGATGCGGGTTGGCCGGAACGGACTCGAACGGAGAAGCCTCAACCGGGCCCAGCGCGTAGGAGCCCTGCGTGTAGGCGGCCAGAGACATGTTCGCGTTGCCCAGCTCGGTGCGCTTCACGATGCCCGGCTCGACGACTTCGTAGTGCTTGCCTTCGATGCCGTAACGGGCGATGGTGCGGTACTCAGCGTCGGAGTTCATCAGGTTGATGGCCTTGACAGCCTCTTCCGGATGCTCAGAGTAGGAAGAAACAGCGGTGACGGAGCCGATCAGACCGTCGGTGGTCAGATACGGGCCATCGAAACGGGAGATGAAGCAGGCCTTCTGCTTGGCGTTCGCCCAAACGGTCTCAGCGCCGAACCAGCCCTGACCGGACTGCACAACACCGGCGATGGTGCGCGGCATGGACTCGGTCACAGCAGCGTCAGCATTGATGTAGCCCTTCTCATACCAGTCATGCAGGGTGTAGAGCGCGTCGGTGAACTTCGGGATATCCAGAGCGGACTTCACCTGCAGCTCGTTCTCGGTGCCCTTCTGCGCCCAGTCGAGGCCCAGCCAGTACTCGAGGG
>JAFSCW010000037.1 GCA_017436605.1 Clostridia bacterium
ACCAAGGTCGGCATCATCTACAACAACGCGATCGACTACTCCATGGGCATCTACAACTCCTTCAAGGCCAAGGCTGCTGAGCTGGGCCTGGAGATCGTCGCTGAGGCTGCCTTCTCCGACGACAACAACGCCGACTTCTCCGTGCAGATCGCCCAGATGAAGGACGCCGGCGCCGAGCTGGTCTTCCTGCCGATCTACTACACCCCGGCTTCTCTGATCCTCGCTCAGGCTGCTGCCGTGAACTATGACCCGATCTTCTTCGGTGTCGACGGCATGGACGGCATCCTGACCCTGGAAGGCTTCGACACCTCTCTGGCCGAGGGCGTCATGCTCCTTACCCCGTTCTCTGCGGACGCCGAGGACGAGCTGACCCGCAACTTCGTCGCCACCTATCAGGCCAAGCACGGCGAGATCCCGAACCAGTTCGCCGCGGACGCCTATGACGGCATGTACGCGCTGCTGGCCGCTGTCGAGAAGGCCGGCGTTACTGCCGAGACCGCTCCGGAAGACGCCTGCGAGCTCATGATCCCGGCGATGCAGGAGATCGAGGTTGTCGGTCTGACCGGCACCATGCGCTGGGACGCCACCGGCGAGGTTGACAAGACCCCGACCGCCGTCGTCATCAAGGACGGCGTGTACGTTGGCGCCGGCAAGTAATTCCTGACCTGAAAAGCTAACAGCTCCCCGGCCTGGCCTTTGCTTGGCCGGGGAGCATTTCGCGTATTATTCCCCCTGCAAAATTACGAAGGGAGAACCTGGGAAGCATGATTCAATTCCTTTCCTACCTGCTCAACGGCATCAGCCTCGGCAGCGTTTACGCCATCATCGCGCTGGGCTATTCCATGGTTTACGGCATCGCCAAGATGCTCAACTTCGCCCACGGCGACGTCATCATGATCGGCGCGTACATGTCCTTCTGCGCGATTCAGTACTGGAACCTTCCGCCCATCCTCGCCATTTTGCTGGCCATCGTCGTGTGCACCGTGCTGGGCATCGTCATCGAGCGCATGGCCTATAAGCCGCTGCGCAAGGCAACCAGCCTGTCCGTGCTCATCACCGCCATCGGCGTGAGCTGGTTCCTGCAGAACATCGCGCTGCTGATCTGGGGCGCGAACCCCAAGAGCTACCAGAGCCTGGTCGGTTTCAGCGCGCTGACGCTCTTTGACGGTCAGCTGCACATCACCGGCGAATCCATCGTCACCATCGCCGCCAACATCATCATCATGATCGCCCTGACGCTGTTCACGGGCAAGACGAAGATGGGCAAGGCCATGCGCGCCGTCTCCGAGGACAAGGGCGCTGCCGAGCTGATGGGCATCAATGTCAACGCGACGATTTCCATGACCTTCGCCATCGGCTCCGGTCTCGCCGCGATCGCCGGCGTGCTGCTGTGCTCCGCCTATCCCGTGCTCATGCCGACGACCGGCTCCATGCCCGGCATCAAGGCGTTCACGGCGGCTGTCTTCGGCGGCATCGGCTCCATCCCCGGCGCGCTCATCGGCGGCATCCTGCTGGGCGTTATCGAGATTCTGGGCAAAGCCTATGTTTCTACCGAGCTTGGCGATGCGCTCGTCTTCGCTGTGCTGATTATTGTTCTGCTCGTCAAGCCGACCGGCCTGCTGGGCAAGAAGATCCATGAAAAGGTGTGAGGTGACAGACATGACGAAATACAAAAAGCCTTCCCGCAATTTCATCACCTACGCCGCCGTCATCCTCGCCTTCCTGATCTGTCAGCTTGCGCTTTCCGGCATGATCGACGGCTTCAAGATGAGCCGCTCGCTCAAGGGTCAGCTCATTCCCATCTGCGTGTACATCGTGATGGCCGTTTCGCTGAATCTGACCGTCGGCATTTCGGGCGAGCTGAGCCTCGGCCATGCCGGCTTCATGAGCGTCGGCGCATTCTCCGGTATTCTCATCAGCCAGTACCTGCTGCATGCCTTTCCGGAGGCTGATCTCGAGCTGGTTCGCCTGATCGTCGCGCTTGGCTTCGGCGGCCTGATGGCCGGCGTCGCCGGCGTGCTGATCGGCATCCCGGTTCTTCGCCTGCGCGGCGACTATCTCGCCATCGTCACCCTGGCCTTCGGCGAAATCATCCGCAACCTGATCAACTGCATCTACTTCTCTGTCGAGGGCAGGGGCCTGAACTTCAGCTTCCTGGATCCGAACCTGCCGGGCACGATGCTCATCAACGGCCCGATGGGCGCGACCGGCATCAAGAAGCTGGCCACGTTCGAAGCTGGCTTCCTGCTGGTCATGTTCACCCTCATCGTCGTGCTCAACCTGATCAACAGCCGTTCCGGCCGCGCGATCATGGCCATCCGTGACAACCGCATCGCTGCGGAATCCGTCGGCATCAACGTGACCAAGTACCGCATGCTGGCCTTCGTCGTCTCCGCTGCGCTGGCGGGCATGGCGGGCGCGCTCTACGGCCTGAACTACTCCACCATCCAGGCGGTCAAGTTCAAGTTCGATACGTCCATCCTCGTGCTGGTCTTCGTCGTTCTCGGCGGCATCGGCAACATCCGCGGCTCCATCATCGCCGCGACCGTGCTGACCGTCCTTCCGGAAATGCTGCGCCAGTTCGGCACCTACCGCATGCTGATCTACGCCGTCGTGCTGATCGTGGTCATGCTGGCCAGCAACAACCCCACGCTCAGTTCCATGATCAATTCCTTTACCGGCAAGTTCCGCAAAAACAGCGAGAAGGAGGGTGACAAGGCATGACGCAGAAGTATCAGCGTATTCCGACCAAGATGGTTCCCGCGCCGAGCCACGGCATCCTCCCCGAGCGCGACGTTATGGAGCGTCCCGTGCTCGAAACCCGCAACCTCGGCATCGACTTCGGCGGCCTTCGCGCCGTTGAGGATTTTAACCTCGTCATCGGCAAGACCGAGATCGCCGGTCTGATCGGCCCCAACGGTGCCGGCAAGACCACCGTATTCAACCTGCTGACCAAGGTCTATCAGCCGACGATGGGCACCGTTCTGATCAACGGCCGCGACACCCACGGCATGAACACCGTTCAGGCCAACAAGCTGGGCATCGCCCGCACCTTCCAGAACATCCGCCTGTTCGGCAACATGACCGTTGAGGACAACGTCCGCATCGGCCTGCACAACCAGATCAGCTATTCCACCGCCTCCGGCATCCTGCGCCTGCCCGCCTTCTGGAAGGGCGAGCGCGCCCAGCATGAGCGCGCGCTGGATCTGCTGTCCATCTTCGATATGCAGGATCTCGCGGGTCATCAGGCCGGGTCCCTCCCCTATGGCGCGCAGCGCCGTCTGGAGATCGTCCGCGCCCTGGCGACCAACCCCTCCCTCCTCCTGCTGGATGAGCCGGCCGCCGGCATGAACCCGCACGAGACCGAGGAGCTGATGGCCAACATCGCCAAGATCCGCGACAAGTTCAAGATCGCCATCCTGCTCATCGAGCACGATATGAATCTGGTCATGGGCATCTGCGAGGGCATCTGCGTGCTGAACTACGGCCGCATCATCGCCAAGGGCACGCCCGAGGATATCCAGAATAACCCGGTCGTCATCGAGGCGTATCTGGGCAAGAAGAAGGAGGAGGCGTAATCATGAGCATGCTCAAAGTTGAGGATCTGCATGTCTATTACGGCAGCATCCACGCCATCAAGGGCGTCTCCTTCGAGGTCAACGAGGGCGAAATCGTCACCCTCATCGGCGCAAACGGCGCCGGCAAATCCACCACGCTCAACACCGTCGCCGGTCTGCTCCGCCCCCGCTCCGGCTCCATCTCCTTTGAGGGCAAGCAGGTCGCCGGCATGTCCGCGAGCAAGATCGTTCCGCAGGGCATGGCGCTCTGTCCGGAAGGCCGCCGTGTCTTCCAGCAGATGACCGTGCGCGAGAACCTCGAAATGGGCGGCTATACCCGCCCCGCCTCCGAAATCGGCGCGTCGCTGGACGATGTGTTCAACCGCTTCCCGCGCCTGAAGGAACGCCACAAGCAGGTCGCCGGCACGCTTTCCGGCGGCGAGCAGCAGATGCTTGCCATGGGCCGCGCGCTCATGAGCAAGCCGCGCCTGCTGATGCTCGACGAACCGTCGATGGGTCTGGCGCCGATTCTGGTCGAGCAGATCTTCGACATC
>JAFSCW010000038.1 GCA_017436605.1 Clostridia bacterium
CGAGATCCTCAGGGCGTTCTGCGAGGTATGATGCGATGAAAATCTTTCCTGCTATCGATCTGTACGGCGGCAAGGCCGTCCGCCTGCTGCGCGGCGATTATGCGCAGATGACGGTATACAGCGAAAACCCTCTGCTGGTTGCCGGAGATTTTGTCGCCTGCGGCGCGGAGAATATCCACATCGTGGACCTGGAGGGCGCCAAAACCGGCGGGACGCCGAATCTCGAGCTGATTTCAAGGATCGTATCCTGCGGCCTGTTTGCGCAGGTCGGCGGCGGTATCCGCAGCGAGGAGGTCGCCGGCAGGTATCTGGACGCGGGCGTGGGCCGGGTGATTCTCGGCACGGCGGCTGTAACCGATCCCGGGCTGCTGGAGCGGCTGGTTTCCCGGTTCGGCGAGCGGATCGCCGTGAGCGTCGATCTTCGCGACGGCTTTGCGGCGATTAAGGGCTGGACGGAAAAAAGCGCGCTCAGCTGCGATGAGCTCTGCAGGCGGCTGGAGGACACGGGGGTGAAAACCGTGATCTGCACGGACGTCAGCCGCGACGGCGCAATGCGCGGCACGAACCGGCAGCTCTATGCGGAGCTTTCCGCCCGCTACGGGATGGACTTTATCGCCTCCGGCGGCGTATCGACGATGGATGACGTGGTCGCCCTGCGCGATCTGGGCGTATACGGCGCGATCATCGGCAAGGCATACTACACCGGCGCGATCGACCTGAAAGCGGCAATTGAGGTGACAAGGTGATTACCAAGCGGATTGTGCCCTGCCTGGACGTCAGAAACGGGCGCGTGGTCAAGGGCGTGAATTTTTCGGGCCTGAGCGACGTCAGCGACCCCGTTTCCCTGGGCAGGTATTACAGCGAAAACGGCGCGGACGAGCTGGTGTTTTACGATATCACGGCTTCCAGCGAGGGGCGCGCGCTCTTTACGGACGTCCTCAAGGAGGTCGCTTCGACGATCTTTATCCCGCTGACCGTGGGCGGGGGCATCAACACGCTCGCGGATTTTGAGCGCGTGCTTGCCGCCGGCGCGGATAAGGTCAGCGTCAATTCCGGCGCGATCCGCAATCCCCTGCTGATCGAGGAAGCGGCCAAGCGATACGGCGATCAGTGCGTGGTGCTCTCCGTGGACGCCAAGCGCGTGGACGGCGGATATCACGTCTTTTCCAAGGGCGGACGCGAGGACACCGGCATGGACGCGCTGGAATGGATCCGCCGGTGCGAGGGCATGGGCGCGGGAGAAATCGTGCTCAATTCCATCGACACCGACGGCGTGAAAAAGGGCTTTGATCTTCAGATGCTGCGCGCAGTCTGCGATATCGCCAATGTGCCGGTGATCGCCTCGGGCGGGGCGGGCAGCGCGGCGGATTTTGTCACGCTGTTTCGGGAAATCCCAGAGGTGGATGCGGGACTTGCCGCGTCGATCTTCCATTTCGGCGAGGTCGCCATCGGCGATCTCAAGCGGGCGCTGCACGAAAACGGCGTCAACGTGAGACTGATCTGACGGAGGATGAAACATGATGGATATCTCTTCGCTGAAGTTTGATGAGCGCGGGCTGATTCCCGCAATCGTCGTGGATACGGAAACGAAAAAGGTGCTGACCCTCGCGTATATGAACGAGGAGAGCCTGAGGATTTCAATGGAAAAGGGGCTGACGTGCTTTTTCTCCCGCTCCCGCCAGAAGCTCTGGCTCAAGGGCGAAACCAGCGGCAACGTGCAGCATATCGTGTCCATCACCGCGGACTGCGACCGGGATGCGCTGGTCGTGGAGGTGCGCAAGGAGGGCCCGGCCTGCCATCTGGGCACGGATTCCTGCTTCAATGATACCGTCTTTGAGGGCGAGGAGCCGCCGGCCTTCCAGTATGCCGATCTGATGGAGATGCTCGCGGGCCGCAAGGCGAGCCCGAAGGAGGGCTCCTATACGACGTATCTGTTCCAGAAGGGCGTCGACAAGATGCTCAAGAAGATCGGCGAGGAGACGACGGAGGTCATCATCTCCGCCAAGGACGGCGACAGGGCGAACACCATTTACGAAATCGGCGATCTGATGTATCATGTGATGGTGCTGATGATCGAGATGGGCATCGGCCTTGACGACGTTAAAAAAGAAATGGCCTCCCGCCATGTCATCGACAAGAAGGTCAAGCAGGAGAAGATGATCAAGTGATTACCCAGAATCTGCACATGCATTCCACATGGGACGACGGACAGCATTCCATCGAGGAGATGATCCTCGCGTCGAAGGCGGCGGGGCTTTCGTCCGTCGGGTTCAGCGTGCACAGCCCGATGCCCTTTGCAAACAGCTGGGAATGCCCGAAGGAGCGCCTGCCGGATTATATGGCCGAGGTGCGCGCGATGCAGAAAAAATACGCCGGAGAAATCGACGTATACCTGGGCATTGAATGGGATGCGACGGCGCAGGATCTGGATCTTTCCGCCTATGATTATGTGATCGGCTCGGTGCATGAAATCCCCGTGCCGGGCGGCGGCACGCGCTCAGCGGATTCGAGCGCGGAGACGACAGAAGCGTATATCCGCGAATGCTTCGGCGGCGATGCAGATGCAGCGGCACAGGCGTACTTCGCGGAGCTTTCCCGCGTCGCAGAAAATCCGCATGTCGATATCGTCGGTCATTTCGATCTGCTGACCAAATTCGACGAGCAGCATCGCTTCTTTAACGAGAACAGTCCGCGCTACGAGCGCGCTGCGCGCGAGGCGATGGAGGGGCTCGTATTCGCCGGGAAGATCTTCGAGGTCAACACCGGCGCGATCAGCAGGGGCTACCGCACCACGCCCTATCCCAGCGCGAAATGGCTGCGTCTCCTGCGCGAAATGGGCGGCGGGGTGACCGTCAGCGCCGACGCGCACCATACATCCGGCGTGGCCTGCGCGTTTGATCTGGCGGAGAGGATGATCAAAGAGGCGGGCTTTCGCGAAATCTGGGTGCTCCAAAAAGAAGAATTCGTCCCGGTGAAAATCTGAATAACACAAAACCTCGGATGGCAGCAGACCGTCCGAGGTTTATTGTTCAGTTTCTTCGATGTATTCCATGATATCTTCAACTCTGCAATGGAGGATCTTACAGAAAGTATCAATCGTATGCGTGCTGACGCTTTCGTTTCTTTTCAGCCGGGTAATCTGACCGGGACTGATGTTATATTTCTTGATGAGGGCATATTGGGTAACGCCCTTTTCCTTCATCGTTTTCCATAGCTTTTTGTATGAAATCATGCAGTTCAAGCCCCACTTTCTACTTGAATATTAACCGAAAGTGGTGTAGAATAATATTAACCAAAATCGGTTAATAAAATAGAGAGGAGGGTAAAACTATGATGACGTATTTTGTGGCTGGCGGTTTGCTGGGCTGGTGTCTTGGCGGTAAGTGCTGGGGTTGGTGGTAATAACGAGAAGGACAGGCAGGGATTTCCGCCTGTCTTTTTTGCATCGTTATTGGAAATGTTGTTTTTTGTGTGGGTTAAACCATTAAATAACATAAAGGACGGGGACATGGTATGATCAACTGTGTAGGCATGTAGGGTCTACGGGTGATTTCCTCCGCAATGGCGTACAAGAGCGGAGGTGGTAGGAATGACAAATGCTGAGCTTCTTGGGATTTCTTTTTCCGTCGCTGGTTTGGTTATCAGCATTTTCGCGCTGGCGTTAACTCTCAAGCGATAAAACAAAAAACCGCCTTGCAGTTACACCTGCATATCGGCGGTTTAGTTGGTTTTCCATTGAACCGTTGTGAAATGATCACCTGTAGGAAAGCACCCTTACCTGCTTATATTGTGCGCTATCCGCGCTTGTCTGTCAAGTCAGACGGGCGCGGTCTTTTGTTATCAGAAAGTATGGTGATTCAGCTTGACAGAGCAGAAGGGTTTACTCGTCGGTAAGCCTTTCGACCATCGCGACCATCGCGTCGACGGAATTGAAATTCGCCGGGATGATCTCGGTCGCGGGGATGGAGATGTCGAACTCGTCGTTGAGCGCGCCGATGAGCTGGATGATGTCCAGGGAGGACAGCACGCCGTCGTCGATCAGGGTCTGGCAGGTTTCAACGTCGTCGTCCACGATGTCGGCAAGGATGTCAAGAATCTGGTCTTTCATGGTGATGGCTCCTTTGATTTTGATGTCATTTGGTGTTATTTGATGTTGGGCTGGTTGATGGCAGAGGCATGGATGGTATCGCGCACGAGGCGTTCGCCTTCGTCGTTTGCGAGGATGATGCGCGGCATGTTCCGGCTCAAAAAGAGCGCTGGGCCTTCGGTCACGGAATATGCGCCGATGCTGCGGAAGGCGAGCACGTCGCCGCGCGCAAGGCCGGCAAGCGGAATCTGGCGGACGAGGACGTCGGCTGTCGTGCAGAGGCTGCCGCAAAGCGCCCAATCGGCTTCGGTCTCATCGCCATGCGCCGGGCCGGGCAGATGATCGATCACGGGGACGCGCATGCCCATCATGCCGCCGAGGTAATTGACGTGGTGCATGCCGCCGTCGAGGATGGCGTAGTTCGTGCCTTTATTGGTCTTCGTGTCGGCGACGGCGGTGAGATATGTGCCGCAGGCTGAGGCGAAGAAGCGGCCCATCTCGATCGTCAGCTCGCATTTTTTGGCGAGCTCCTTGAGATCGGGCGCGAGCTCCCGGATGGGCGCGAGGGTGTCGGTGTGATCCTCATGCGCGAAATACGGGAAGTACAGCCCCGGGCCGTATTCGATTTTGCGGCAGATAAAGCCATACTCGGTCTTCAGCCGGTCGATCAGGCCGGCGAGCATGACAAGCTCCCTGCGCTGGTCCTTGTCGAGCTTGGCGCGCTGCGTGCCAGAGAAGTAATGGATGCCGGCGAAATCGAGGAAGGGGTATTCCTCCCTGCGGCGGATGAAGGAGAGCAGGTCGCTTTCGTCCATGCCGAACTGGCTGCCCGCCGTCAGGCGCAGGAGCACGGGATAGACCCTGCCGCGCGCCTTCGCCGCGGCATGCAGAAGCTCGACATGCAGCGGGGATTCCGCGGTGAAGCGGGTGACGCCTGCGTCCATCGCGCGGTCAATGTCCTCTTCGGTCTTGTTCACGCCGGAGAAGAGCACCGTGCCGGGATCGACATGGAGCGCTTCGCAGATTTCCAGCTCGCCCGGGGAACAGACCTCGAGCAGCTCGCACAGAGTCCGCATCGCGGGAATCAGGAAGGGATTGGCCTTGATCGAATAGCAAAGATGCACGCTGCCGCCGACGATCTCCTTGATCGCCAGCATGCGCGCGGCGAGCGCGCTCTCGTCGAAGACGAAGCTCGGCGTGCCAAAGCGCTTTGCGATGGCCAAAAGGCGCTGCTTATCCACGGCGGGCCTCCTTCTTTTTGCTTGCATAGAGCTCCATGAGGGCGTTTCGGTCGATCTTGCCGTTCTTGGTCATCGGCATCGCCTCGACGCTCATGAAGATGTTGGGGATCATATACGCGGGCAGCACGTCGCGCAGGCCGGCCGTGATGGCGGCCTTGTCCGCTTCGCCCGCGGTGAAGGCGAGAATCTTGCCCTTCTCGTGCAGATACACGCAGCAGCAGCGCTCCACGCCCTCCAGCGAGGAGATCGCGTTCTCGATCTCGCCCAGCTCGATTCTGTGGCCCATGTGCTTGATCTGGAAATCCTTGCGGGAGACGTAGACCATCTCTCCCTCCTCCGTCAGCCGGACGAGGTCGCCGGTGCGGTAGATGATCTCACGATAGGTTTTGTTCAGGGGATTCTGCACAAACGCGGCAGCCGTGCGCGCTTCGTCGCCGAAATAGCCCGGGGCGACCGCCGTGCCGCAGACGCACAGCTCGCCGGTCTCGCCCGGAAGCGCGGGGGTGTTGTCCTCCTTGAGCAGGAGGATGCGCTCGTTGGGGAAGGGCACGCCGATGGGCAGCACCTCGCCGACGGCGTATTCGCGGTCCACGATGTAGTAGGTGCAGTTGCAGGTGATTTCCGTGGGGCCGTAGAGGTTGACGTACATGGCGTCCGGCAGGAACCTGCGCAGCTTGTTGAGGTGCTTGATGGGCATGACCTCGCCCGAGAACATGATCGCGCGCAGCGTTTCCGGCGTGCGGTATTCCAGCGCGTTCATCGTGGTGATGAAGCACAGCGCAGAAACCGCCCAGACCAGCACGGTTGCTTTGCGGTCGCAGAGGAAATCCATGAGCTTGGCCGGCTGGGTGAAATAGCCCGTGGGAATGATCTCGACCGTCGCGCCGGTGAAGACGCCGGAATAGATGTCCTTGACGGAGACGTCAAAATCGAACGGCGCCTGATTGGCGAGCACGTCGCGTTCGGTGATGCCGAAGATCTCCGTGAAGCAGGGGATGAAATCGCAGACGTTCCTGTGGCAGATGATCACGCCCTTGGGCGTGCCGGTGGAGCCGGAGGTGAAGTTGACGTAGAGCGGGTCGATATCCAGCATCTGCGCGCGGACGGCGGCAAGGTGCGCGCTGTCCTCCTGCGCGGCGAGCAGATCCTCGATAAGCAGAATCTCATAGGGGAGGGAAAGCGCCCGGAGCGCGGCTTCATGCTCGCGGTCAGTGACGACGACGGGGCAGGCGAGCGTATCGAGAATCGCTCGGATGCGCGCGGCGGGATGGCGCAGGTTCAGCTGCGAATATGCGCAGCCGGCATAGACCGCGCCGAAAAAGCCCGCGACGGTCTGCGTGGATTTATCCAGATAAAAGCCGACGGTCTGGTGCGGGGATACGCGCGCGGCGAGCGCGGAGCCGGCGGCGCGGGCAAGGCGCACGAGCTGCGCAAAGGAGAGCGCGCTGCTTTCGTCGGCGAAGGCCGTCTTTTCCGGCAGGCGTGCGCAGGTCGCCTCAAGGTAATCCAGAATCAGATATTTCATCGGAAGCGTCTCCTGAGAGTGTGATCACAGTTTAGAATAAAGAAAAGGATGCGGACATCCTTCCGCATCCTTTATTATACTGCAATGCGCAGGTTTGTTCAAGGGCGTCATTCAACCGCGAGATCGAAGAAAACCTCGCCGCTTGCCTCGTGCCCGGCGATGCGCGCATACAGGCGCAGCGTCCTGCCCGAAAGCGCGCCCGGAGCGCAGGCATAGAGAACGTCCGCGCCGTAATCCTGAAGGAGCGTTTCGTTTCCGTCCGGTTCCAGCAGAACAAAACGGTATTCGGGCGTGAACATCGTATAGTGGTTGCAGTCGGCGAGGAAGACGTCCTGCGTTTTGGCGAGCGCGCGGACGTGCGCCTCGTCGTGCTCGAGCGCCGGGTTCCATTCGCTTTCGGGATCGAACTGCGTGATCCACGCATTGGTCGTAAAGTTCAGCGAATCGAGGTACTGCCAGCGGTTTTCATAGAAGAGATGATGCACATCCTCGCCGGCCGCATAGGCGTTCAGCACCCGGGCAAAGGCTTGGGAGAAAATGTCAGCGCCTTCGCCGACCATGTGATACAGGTCGAAGAAATATGCGTCGAGTCTGGGCATGAGCTCGGGCCTGGCGAACATGAAATTGAAGCAGGGGACGCCCAGCTCCGCGCAGTACTTCATCAGGCTGTCGTTGTAGTCGAGAAAGTCCGGCTCGGCAAGCGCCTGCGCC
Organism: Clostridia bacterium; assembly: GCA_017436605.1. Classification (GTDB taxonomy): domain Bacteria; phylum Bacillota; class Clostridia; order Christensenellales; family Aristaeellaceae; genus Ventricola. The sequence continues at coordinate 7,565 of JAFSCW010000038.1, forward strand.
GTGTGATTGGGATAGATGACGACCATGAGCCGGGAGCCCTTCTCCTGGCACAGCTGCTGATACACGCGCAGCTGCTCGCGGGAGGCGTCCATGAGCTCATAGCGGTAGCCGGTATATTTGCGCACGACGGACTTGATCTCCTCGTCCGCGCGCTTGTCGGTTTCGTGGCGGACGAAGCCCGCGCCCTTGTAGGAGACGGTCGGATCGATCGTTTCCTTCAGGCGCGCGTAGGTCGCCTCCGGGAAATAGCGCAGGCCGACGGTCTTGGCGATTTCCGAAGGCGAGGCCGCGCCGAAGCCGCGGAACATCAGCAGGCGGTCGACGTAGTAGGCGTCGTCTTCGCAGGCGCGCAGGTAGTAATCGAGCCGGTTGGAAAAATCGGACAGATAGGGCATCAGCTTGTACTGCGCCTCGGTCGCCTCGCGGACGGTCTGGAAATTATACGGCTCGGTGACGAGCACCGTCCATTCGGGGCTGCTGGTGCGGTAGAGCTCGCGGGTCATGGCGATGGACGCGGGCATCGACGCGGTCGGCACGGTTGCGTTGAAGGCGTTCAGGCCGGTTTCCTCCGTGATCAGCTGCGTGTTGAAATGATCGCGCACGATCGAGGAGCCGACCAGCGCCAGATCGATGTCGTCCCTCGCCTTCATTTCGTGCATCGTCAGCGCGGCGAAGGTGTCGGTGATGATCAGATGCCGGTTGGCAAAGGCAAGCAGCAGCGCAAAGCCCAGAAAGAACGCGCCGAGTTTAAAAGCGCGTACGAGGAATGTTTTCACAGAAGGCCTCCATGATGGAAAGGGAAGAATCAGAAGATGGCGTACATAAAGCCCGCATTGCCGGAATTGGCGCCGACAAACGCCGCGAGCACGAAGAACATAAACGCATAGAGGAGCACGATTTTGGCGGGGGCGGGCAGGGCGAAGAGGCGATCGCGCACCTTCACGCCGCGCTCCTTAAGGACGCTCACGGCGATGAGAATCGCGGTGGAGACGGCGAGAAGCGCATAATCGGACGCGGCGAGGCCGAGGGAGAGGAGCGTGCCGTCCGTGAGCTGGGCAAAGCGCGGGGCAAACGCGGTCTTGGCGAGCATCGCAAACGCGTCGCCTGCGCGCAGCGCGCGATCGAAATACCAGCCGATGTTGACGATCACGAACGTGCGCAGGACGCGGAAGACATAGAACCCGCGGGAGGAGACGACCGCCTCGCCAAGGCGCGCGTTCATGCGCTTATACGCCGGCTCCAGCAGCGCGCTGGCGGCGAGGATCAGGCCGTTATAAAGTCCCCAGAGGACGTAATTCATCGACGCGCCGTGCCAGACGCCGACCAGCAGGAACACGAGCACATTGCCAAGGGCGGCGGGCAGCGCGCGGGCGAAGTCGGTGCCGAATCGCTTTTTGGCCGCCTTGGAGAGATTGGATACGGGCTTAAGCAGCGCGAAGGGATAGAACACGTAATCGCGCATCCACGCGCCCAGGGAAATATGCCAGCGGCGCCAGAAATCGCCGAGGGAAACGGCGAAATACGGCCGCTTGAAGTTGGGCGCAAGGCGTATGCCGAAGAGCTCTGCGATGCCGGTCACAAGGTCGATGCCGCCGGAGAAATCGCAGTACTGCTGCAGCGAATAAAACAGGACGGCGATGACGATCACCGCGCCGCCGTATTCGCTCTGGCTTGCAAAGACCTCGGAAACCAGCGGCAGCGCGCGGTCGGCGATGACCTTCTTTTTGAAGAAGCCCCAGAGCATGAGCATCGCGCCGCGGCGGATGTTTTCATAGTCGAAGGCGTGCGGCTCCAGCAGCTGCGCGGCGAGCTGGTCGTGCCTTGCGATCGGGCCCTGAATCAGCTGCGGGAAGAAGGAGACGAACAGCGCGAATTTTGCGGGGTTTTTCTCCGGCGCGTATTTGCCGCTGTAGACGTCGATGAGATAGCCCATCGACTGGAAGGTATAAAACGAGATGCCCAGCGGCAGCAGGAGCGAAAGCGCCGGACGACCGGCGGATGCAAGCAGCGGCGGCGCGTATTTGAGCAGGGCAAGCACGCCGAAATTGAGCAGAAGAACGGCGAAAAAGATCAGGCGCTGCTTCTTTTTTGCGGCGGCCTTCAGCGCCTTTTTTCCGGCGGCGTCCAGCTCTGCCTTGCGCGCCTTGAGCTGTGCTTTCTGCTTTTCGCCGATGCGCCCGATCATCAGCGCGCCGCCCCAAGTGGACAGCGTCGTCAGCAGGATGAAAGGAAGCGCGCCTGCGCCGCAGTAGGCGTAATAAAGATAACTGACCGCAAGGAGCAGCATCCAGCGCACGCGCAGTGGGCAGAGATAATACGCCGCCGCGCAGGCAAACGCGAAGGCGATCAGGGAAAACAGGGACATGAAGCCACCTCAGAAAATCCTCTTGTCATCAGAAAAAACAACGGGAAAGAAGATAACATGGAATACAGCCTGTGTCAAGGGAGAAGCGGCAGCTTGACGACCCACTTGTGCAGCGGCTCGGCCTTGCCGGGGATGAGCTGACCGCCGACCATGTGCGCCTCGCCCGGATACAGCGCGGCAAAGAAGCCGGGCGCAAGGCGAATAGCGCTGCCGCGCGGGCCGCCGTCGAGCTTCATGCCGTCCGCGCCGCCGGGCAGGGACTCGGCGGGGATCAACTCGTCGGGCCGGCAGACGTGGATCAGCTCCCCGCCTTCGAGGCCGACCATCAGATCGATGGTATGCGCATGCACCTCGAAACGGCGCTTCTCGTCCGCCTTGGTGTCGTAGCGCTTGTCGCGGATTTCGAAGGCCGCGCAGACGGGTGCGGTCTCCGTACGCTGCCGGAACAGGCGGGCGATCTCGGCGGCATGGGGGAGGACGCCTTCGTAGAGATGGATGCGGTCCATCGTATCCAGAATCATAACATGACCTCCTTTGGAGCATCAGGCGTCAGTGATGGATGACGTTTTCGGCGGCACGGATCTGCGCGAGGGCTTTCTGGCCCTTCTCGCTCATGAGGTAATCGTAGGTCGTATCCGGCACGAGCGGGCGGATAGCTTCGATGTTGCCGTCGTGGATGAGCTTTCGGACGCTGGATGCGCTGATGGGCGCGCCCGCTTCCTCCTTGCGGGGGATGACGCGCAGCTCGATGCCGGAAGCGGGCAGTACGGAGGCGAGCGCCTCGTTGTAGGCGCTGGTTGCGGCGGAGAAGGGCTCCTCGCCGACGTAGCGGCGATTAAGGTTGAGGCCTGCGGCGATGCGGGTGAAGAGGGTCGCATCCAGATCCGCATGCGTGCGGGTGACGAGCGCGTCGTCCTTGAGGAAATAAGACGGGAAGGTCGCCGAGGAGATCATGTAGCTGCCGGAGGTCACGACGGTCACGTTGTCGTATTTTGCCGCCGCAGCCTTCACCATGGCCAGACGATCGGCGAAGGGAACGAGGCTCTTGTCCTCGCTGAGCACGAAGAGCACAACGCGCTCGTTTTCTCTGGCGGCGGTATCGAGCAGGTAGGCGTGTCCGTTGGTGAAGGGGTTGGCGTTCATGACCAGCGCAGCGCCGGGGCGCGCGAGGCTGCCCTCGGGCATCTGGGCAACGAGCTCCTTCAAATAGCGGGCGAAGCCGTCGCGGCGGTTTTCCATGAAGACAAGGCGGCCGTCTACGCGTGCGATCTCATAAAAGCCGCAGGGCCCGAAAAACTTCGCGCTGTCGCACTTGGTATACAGGAACAGGTGGGAATTGCCGCGCCTGGTCTGTTCCTCGACCAGATGGGCGACGATATCGGCCATGAGACCTTCGCCGCGATGCTCGCCGGAGACGGCCATGCACCGCAGCGTATTTTCGAAAATGGAGCCGGTGGCGATCATCTGTCCGTCGTCGTTGAAGATTCCGGCGGAATAGGAAAGATTCCTGTCGCGCATGATGCCCTCGGCTTCAAGGAGCTTGTCCATCTGAGCCTGATGGCGGCGGTTGCGCGGGGAGATTTCGCTGGCAAAGTATTCGCTCATAATCGGCCTCCTGAACTGCACATATATTCACATGATATTATAGCATGAAAGAACGCGGAAGGGACATCTATTTTCGGTTATATGGTGCATAGATAAAGCCTTCCTTGCGAAGGGGCGCGGATTCTGATACAATGGAGCCTGCATAAGAAAGCGAAGGAAAAGGAGCCGGTTTTCATGATGAGCAGCGGCATGCGCGCAGAAAGAATGGAAGAGGTCGGCGTAGCGGACATGATGATGGCGCGGGAAGCGAGATACCACATGCAGCGGACGATGCTTGCGCGGTATCCCGGTGCGGCTCTGGTCTGCCTGACGATGAACATCGCCGGCCCTGTCAAGCGCACGCCCCTGATCGAGCGGGCGTTTGCCTGGGGGGATGAGGCCGTCGGCGCGCTGCTTGGCGGCTGGGCGGTGCTTTTTCATGCGGCCATCAGCGAGAAAAGCGGCCCGGAATCGGTGTATGCCGTATCGGGCGATGCAGGGGCGATCAAGCGCAGACTCTGCGGCCTGGAGGACGGCAGCGCGATGGGGCGGCTGCTGGATGTGGACGTCATCGCGCCGGACGGGGAAAAGATTTCGCGCACGGACATCGGCATGCCGCAGAGAAAATGCCTGCTCTGCGGGCAGGATGCGCCGGTGTGCGCGCGTTCGCGCGCGCATACGGCGGCGGAGCTCTTTGCCCGGGCGAATGCGATCATGGATAAGCATGTCAGCGATCTATACGCGGAAAGCATCGCGCAGGCGGCGCAGCGCGCGCTTTTGTATGAGGTGGCGGTCACGCCCAAGCCGGGCCTTGTCGACAGGGCGAACGCGGGCGCGCACCGCGATATGGACATCTTCACGTTCATCGACAGCGCCTGCGCGCTGCGGCCGTATTTCGAGGCCTGTGCGCGCGTCGGCATGGCGCATCGCGGCGGCGATCCCCGCGCGTGCTTTGATGCGCTGCGCGGACGCGGGCTGCTGGCGGAGGCGGCGATGAACCGCGCGACGGGCGGCGTCAATACGCACAAGGGCGCGATTTTCTCTCTGGGCGTCTATGCGGCTGCGCTGGGCATGGGCGGCGGAGGCGAGCGCGCGGAGGCTGCGCTTGCGCGCTGCGGCGAGATGACCCGCGAGCGGATGCAGGCGGAAATGGAGGCCATCCTCGCGCGCGAGGCGAAGACGTTTGGCGAGGCGATCTATCAGTCGTCCGGCGTGGGCGGCGTGCGCGCGGAGGCTGCGGGCGGCTTTGCCTGCGTGCGGGAGAGCGGCCTTGTGCGGCTGCGTGCCGCGCTTGACGCGGGCCTGCATCTCAACGACGCCGGGCTCTGCGCGCTGGTCAGCCTGATGGCGCGCACGGAGGATACCAACTGCGTCCGGCGGGGCGGCATGGAGGCTGCGGCGGAGCTCCGCCGCAGCGCGCTGGCCATGGATGCGCGCATCCTCGAGGCGATCGGGGCGGGAACGCTTTTGCAGGAGATGGAAATGATCCGCGCGGAGCTGTCGCAATGGGATGCGCAAATCAGCGCCGGCGGCGTCAGTCCGGGCGGCAGCGCGGATATGCTCGCGCTGACGCTGTTTGCCCATTTGATGGACGCCAGGCCCGCCTGAGCGGTCATGGCCCTGCGGAATGATTTTTGAAGAAGACAAAAACGCGGCTTTCTGGTTTGTCCGGAAAGCCGCGTTTATGATGGCGTTATTCGAGCATGGAAATATCGAAGGGGACTTCCAGCTTTTCAAAGACGATGCGCGCGAAGTCCTCCATATACTTGGGCAGATACAGTCCCTTGCGGTAGCAGAGGTAGAAATGGCGTTCGTAATCGGTATTGAGAATCGGATGGCACTGGACGCGGTACTGCAGATCCAGAGAATTGGATACATAAACCTGCGGAATGAGCATCACGGCGTTTGAGCGGGCGGCGACATGCTTGCCTGCCTCCATGTTGCTGGTCTCCATCAGGATCTGGGGCATGATGTGATGATGGGCGAACAGCCTGTCCTGCACAAGGCGCACGGAATGGCCGCTCTTCATCGAAACGAATTTTTCGTTCTGCGCTTCGGTGATCTCAATGGGCGTACCGTCGGGAATTCTGCGGGCCAGCTGGGTGGAGCGGGCGGCCATGAGGACGACCTGCTCGTTTTCGATGAGTACATAATTGAGCTTGTTGGGCTTTTCGCTGGTTGCGATGAGCGCGAGGTCGCAGTGTCCTTCGCTGGTCATCCGTTCAAGCGTATCGCTGCCGTGCTCGACGAGTTCGACCTTGATAAACGGATACTCGCGCGAGAATTCGGGAATGACCTGCGGCAGCAGCTGCAGACCGCGCTGAACGGAAATACCCACGCGGATCCGCCCATGCACTTCGTCCTTCATTTCACTGATCTGGGTGCGGAGGTTGCGCTCGATATCGAGCATCTTCTGCGCGGCGTCGACGTATTTCTGGCCGGCATAGGTCAGAGAAATAGGATCGGTCGAGCGGTCAAAAATCGGCGTGCCGAGATCCTGTTCGATCTGTTTGATTGTCTGGGAAAGCGCAGGCTGGGAGACATAGAGCTTTTTGCTCGCTCCGGTGATGGAGCCCTCGCGCAGAACGGTCAGGACATACTGAATATGTTTCATATTCATAGGGTGTGTACCTCCGGACGAAAAGAATGAGGGTATTCAGAAGCTGTTAACTTGTATGCAAACATACCAGAACATAAGCATCAAATTATGAAAAACATATACAAAACGGTATTTGCATTATGGATAGACTTATATTATCATGGTCTTAACAAAAGTGCAAGAAGCAGGAATGATTTCATTATTCGATTTTCACGAACTGATGGATCTTCTGGGTTCTTGTCACTTGGTTTCCGCAACTTAAGCCGCGGAGAAACGGCTTAGGAAAATAAAAGGGAGGTTCTACACTATGAAGAAGCTCGTATGTCTCGTCCTCGCGATCGTGATGCTCATGGCCATGGCCGTGTGCGCCAGCGCCGAATTCAAGTTCGAGCGCAAGATCGACATCGTCTGCCCGTGGGGCGTCGGCGGCGGCGCTGACTCCACCATCCGCCCGATGGCGACCCTGCTCCAGGACATCCTGGGCGTGCCGGTCAACGTTGTGAACGTTGAAGGCGCTGCCGGCGTCAACGGCGTCGAGTACACCTACAAGCAGCCGGCCGACGGCTACACCTTCATGCTGGGCACCCAGTCTCTGTTCATGCAGGACATGTCCGGCACCACCTCTATGAACTTCAAGGAAGAGTTTGTTCCGGTTGATGTTCTGGTGCACTCCATCAACATCATCGCCGCCTCCAAGAAGAGCATGGACAAGTACGGCGTTACCAACTGGGAAGAGCTGTCTGCTTACATCAACGAGCATCCGTTCGAGGTTTCCGTCGCGATGCTGACCGCGACCGGCGTTGACGGCGCTTCTCTGGGCCAGGCGACTGCCGACATGTGGCTGCTCGAGACCCCGTACTCCGGCGGCTCCGAGGCCAACTCCGCGCTGGTTGGCGGCCACTGCGACCTGTCCATCACCGGTACCGACGAAATCGCGGGCCTGATCGAGTCCGGCGACATCGTGCCGATCCTGGCGCTGTGCGAGAACCGCATGAGCATCTACCCGGATATGCAGTGCACCGGCGAGCTGGGCATCGAGTCCTACATGGGTCCGTGGCGCGCCATCTTCGCCAAGACCGGCACCCCGCAGGAAGCCATCGACGCGATGGTCGCTGCGATCGAGGAAGCCCGTCAGATGCCGGCCTGGCAGGAGTTCATCAAGAACGCCGCCTATGACCAGCGTGCTGTTCCGACCGTCGAAGAGCTGCCGACTTTCGTCGAGGCCGAGTGGAAGGCGCTGCGCGACTACATGAGCGAGCAGGGCACCCTGACCAAGGACTATCCGGAGCTCCAGTAATTTTGATCAACGGTTAGAAAGCTTTACGCATTCTAAACGCTCCTGAACGGGGAAAGAGGGGGCAATTGCCTCCTCTTTCTTTGTAGGAGATGACGTACTATCCACGACAAAAGGAGTTAAAGCGTTATGTTTGAGCTCATTATGAACGTTCTGCTTGTCGTGTTCCTCGGCTTCAGCTACTTTACCCACGTGCTCGAAGCCCCGGTTCCCGTCAAGGTTCAGAAGAACCCCTACGCCTTCCAGCCGGACACCTGGCCGAAGGTCATCATCATTCTGCTGGAGATCTGCCTGATCATCAACATCATCCAGATCATCAAGCGCAACAAGGGCAAGGAAGACTTTACGCTGAAGGCGTTCATTGCCACCATCCCGAACTTCTTCAAGAGCAAGATGTTCCTGGGCATCATCATCCTGACCGTCGCGTCCCTGCTGCTGGAGACCATCGGCTTCGTCGTGACCGCGATTCTGGTTCTCTTTGCTTATGGCGCGCTGCTGGGCGAGAAGAATTTTGTCCGTCTGGGCATCGCTTCTGTGGTCATCGCGCTGGTGCTGTACATCGTGTTCTCCGGCCTGCTGAGCGTCAACCTGCCGCGCGGCACGATTGGTTTCCTGCGCGACTTCGCGCTCTTCCTTGAGTCCATCGTAGCGGGCGTCAAGGGCATCTTCGGTTAAGGAGGCGACGAATACATGAGCACTATGGAACTTCTTAAGATGGGCTTTGGCGTCGTTTTCGAGCCGTCCATGTTCATCATGGTCTGTATTGCGATCGTTCTTGGTACGGTGTTCGGCGCGCTGCCGGGCGTTTCCGCAACCATGGCCGTCGCTCTGGGCCTGACCTTCACCTACACCATGGAGCCGATCCCGGCGATCGTCTTCCTGGTTGCGATTTACTGCTCCTCCATCACCGGCGGCTCCATCACCGCGATCCTGTTCAAGATCCCGGGCGTGCCGTCCTCTGCGCCGACGACGTTTGACGGCTATCCGTTGGCGCAGCGCGGCGAGGCCGGCAAGGCTCTCGGCGTCGCGCTGCTCGCCTCCGCGATCGGCGGTCTCGTTTCCGCGCTGGCGATGTTCCTGCTGTCCGGCCCGCTGACCCAGGCTGCGCTGCAGTTCGGCCCGGCCGACC
>JAFSCW010000039.1 GCA_017436605.1 Clostridia bacterium
AGCGTCGCGCGCCAGGACGGAGAACCGTTCACATACTCATACACGCGGAACGACTTCATCGGCGCGTCCGTCGTCCAGTTAAGGGTCACGCTGCTGCCGTCCACAACCGGCTCGGCCAGCATCGGAGAGGCCTTCCAGGCGTCCGGATCGACAGCCTCGCCCACCTGCACCGTCACGCGGGCAGAATCGGTGCCGTACACCTGAGCAACCGGGTCATACGGCGTAACGACGTAGGTATGCTCACCGTCCGCAACGCCCGTCAGCGTATAGGACAGGTCGCTCGTGGTCGCGCGCCAGGAGGAGGCGCCGTTCACATACTCAAAGATACGGAAGGACTTGACCGGGGCAGACGTCGTCCAGGTCAGCGTCACGCTGCTGCCGTCGGCGGTCGCCTTGACAGTCGGCGCGGTCTTCCATGCGTTCGGATCAACATCCGTCGTATAGCCGCACCAGCAGGCGCCGTCTTCCTCAAAGTAGTGCTCCTCAACCCTGGCTTCCTGCGTGGACACCAGCGTTTCGGAAATGGTCTCGCCGCACTCGGTACACTCCACGCAATCGTAGAAGTCCGCAACGAGGGTGTGGGTATCCGCCGTGATCTTGGAGAAATACCAATTCTCAATAAAGGTATACGTATCGCGGCTGCCGGACGGATGCTTGCAGGTATTCTCATAGCCGCACTGCCAGCAAACGCCGTCTTCATAGTTATGGTCTCTGACCTGCTCGACGTTCGATTCGACCACCGTACGGGAAACGACTTCGCCGCAGTCACGGCACTCAACGATCACAAGAATATCGTAGATGCCCTTATGGGTCTTATTGTCGACCGGGGTCACAGCGCCCTTCGTGGAATAACCATCGAAGGTATCCGTGTTCTTGTGCTCGCAGGGATTCTTCGCGCCGCAGGCCTCGCAGACGCCCTCGTAATAATCGTGCTCTTCTGTCAGCGTTACATTGGAAGAAACGATCAGCACGTTCAGCCATTCGCCGCAGTCCAGACACATTCTGCTCTGAACCACATCGAACACGCCGGTATGCGTGCCGTCGCCGTTGTCCGTCACCGTGCCCTCAGGACGGTTATGCGGTTCGTAAGTTCTGATGTTCTCATGCGCACAGGAATTGATCGCGCCGCAGTCATCACAAACGCCGCTGTAATATTCATGCGCAAGAGTCATCGTCACGCCGGAGGACACGACGATATCGCTCAGCCACTGACCGCAATCCAGACACTCACGGGACTGCACCACGTCATAAACGCCAGTATGCGTACCGTCGCCATTATCCGTCACGGTACCGGTAGCGCGGTTGTGCGGCTCATAGGTCTTGACATTGGCATGCTCGCAGGGATTATCCGCGCCGCAGGCATAGCATTCACCATTGTTGGTGTACTCGTGCGGTTTTGTCAGCTTGACATTGGACTCGAGTTCCTGGTAGTCCAGCCTCTCATTGCAGTCTTCGCATCTCGTATACTGCTCATGAATGTAGATGCCGGTATGCGTGCCGTCGCCGTTATCCGTGGCATGTCCCAGCAGCGCCCAGTTGTCATAGGTATCGGTATTCTCATGCTCGCAGGTATTCTTCGCACCGCATTCGCTGCAGGAACCTTCATAGAAATAGTGCTGGGAAGTCCGTACAACGTTTGCTTCGATCACGGTCTGATCGTTAAACCACACACCGCAATCGCTGCAATAGTTCTCTCCCACCAGATTATAAGTGGCAGAGTGCGTTCCGTTGCCATTGTCAACCGCTTCGGTTACCTGGGTATACCATGTGTCCTGAGTCTTGCCTGCGTGCGTGCAGGTATTCACAGCGCCACAGTCATAGCAAGTATCCGAATCGCTGCTGAAGTTGTGCGGTTCAGACTTCGAGACATTCTTTTCAATGACTTCATCGGAAATGCCGGTACCGCATTCGGTGCAGTACGTCGACAGATGGACATCATACACGCCGGTATGCGTACCATCGCCGGCATCAACAGGTCTCGAAATGACTTCGTTCCAGGTGTAGGAATCCGTACTGCTGTGTGCGCAGGAATCGGAGAGCATCGGCTCGTCCGCTTCGACTTCGCCGGTCAGAATCTCTTCCTCTTCCACCGCAGGCTCGTCATAAACGATCTCCGGAAGCAGTTCTTCTTCCAGACCTTCAGTCTCTTCTTCAGCAACCGGTTCCTCGACGGCGACCGGTTCCTCGACGACAACCGGCTCCTCGACGACAACAGGTTCCTCGACGACAACCGGTTCCTCGACGACAACCGGTTCCTCGACGACAACCGGTTCCTCGACGACAACAGGTTCCTCGACGACAACCGGTTCCTCGACGACAACCGGTTCCTCGACGACGACCGGCTCCTCGACGACAACAGGTTCCTCGATGGCAGCCGCCTCGATCACGATCTCCTCTTCAGCCAGCGCGATCGTGAACGTCGGCATAGACGACGTCATCAGAACGCAAAGGCTCAGGATCAGTGACAGAACTCTACGAAACATCCGTATCCCTCCACTGCAAGCAGAAATTTGATGCCGGCTGGAAACGCCCAAACGGCATACTTTTCCTTATATGGAATCATTATAACGCATGATTCTGACAAATTCAATTGACAAGATCACTTTTTTAGAGTTTTTTTCCTTTTTCTGGTGTTTCTCCTATCAATGCCTCCACTACGCTCCGATTCATATGCTGATTTCCTCTGCTGGTCGAGCCGAATCAGCCGCATTGTCTTCATCAAAGTCATCATGCCATGAAATAACTCCCCGCGGAAAACCGCAGGGAGCTTCTTCTATATTATTCAGGATGATAAATACATCTGCATATGCGCAGCATCAGGGGCTGCTTTCGATTATAGGAACTCGCCCTCAAACCTGGCCCGCATGTACGCCTTGACGACCTCGACACACTTCGATTCGTCCATGTGCCCCGTATTCAGACACAGGTCATACAGCGCAGCGTCATGCCAGAGCCTGCCGGTAAAGTACTTATAGTAGTCTGCGCGGCGCTTGTCGATCTTCTTGATCTTCTTTTCCGCCGCTTCAAGATCCAGACCGTCGGTCTGCATAACACGCCTGACGCAGTCGACCACCGGGGCTGTCACAAAGACGTTCAGCACATTTTCCCTGCCGCGCAGGATATAGTTCGCACAGCGGCCGACGATCACGCAGTTGCGCGTGCTGGCTAGCTCCCTGATGATCTTTGCCTGATACCTGAACAGATTCTCGTTGGAGATAAAGTCTTCGCTGTCCGGCGGGATCACTTCGCCCGTATACATCTCCTTGGCGATGCGGAACAGCGGCATGCGTTTTGTTTCGTCGACCTGCTTGAACAGTTCTTCGTTGATTCCGCTGTCGTCGGATGCGATGCGCAGGATCTCGCGGTCATAATACTCATACCCAAGTTCCTTCGCCAGCAGCTTGCCCATCTTCCGTCCGCCGCTTCCGTAACTGCGCGCAATGGTAATCACGTGGTTATTCATGCTGATCCCTCCCGCCCGATTTATATGGGGTGTCCTACTTAAATTATAGCAAATCCTTGGTTAAAATCAACAGAATATTTTGAATTTTTCGTCGATATTGTTCGGCTTTCATGGCTCACCGCGAAAGGCGGCTGACGACGTTTCTTGGGCAGCCGGACATGTATGCCCGCACATTGCCAACAGCTGTGGCAAGCAGCCGCCTGCGTGTCTGCAGCGGCGCCCATGCGACATGCGGCGTAAGGATCGTATTGGGTGCAGACAGCAGCGGGTTATCCGCCTTGGGCGGTTCCGTGCTCAGCACATCCGCCATGAAGCAGGCCACGCGTCCTTCCCTCAGCGCGTCCGCCATCGCCTGTTCATCCACCAGCGGCCCCCGCGCGGTATTGATCACCCGGACACCGGGGCGCATGCAGGCAATCGCTTCCCTGCCGATGATCGCGCGTGTCTGCTCGGTCAGCGGGCAATGCAGCGAAATGACGTCGCTTCGGGCGAAAAGCTCCTCCCGGGAAACAAATTCCACCTCCGGCCATCCCTCCCGCTTCGTGCGCGTATGCACAATTACGCGCATGCCCAGCCCCAGACAGACCCTCGCCATCGCCTGGCCGATGCTGCCAAAGCCGATGATGCCGATCGTCTTCCCTGCGATTTCCTCCATCGCGCCGGCAAAAAAGCAAAAGTCCGGGCTGTTTTGCCATCGTCCCGCCTTCACCTGCGCATCGTACTCCCCTACCCTGCTCATGGCGCACAGCAGCAATGCCAGCGCATGCTGCGCGACGGCCTGCGTCGAATAGGCCGGAACATTGGTCACGACGATTCCGCGCTGCGACGCTGCGTCCATATCCACGACGTTATACCCCGTCGCCAGCACGCCGATATACCGCATTTCAGGGCAGGCGTCCATCACCTCGCGCGTGATCAGCGCCTTGTTGGTCAGAACAATCCGCGCATCACCGATCCGCTCGGCGACAAGCGCCGCAGGCGTGCGCTCATACAGGGTCACATCGCCAAATTCCTTCAGCTCATCGAAGTTCAGATCGCCCGGGCAGAGCGTATATCCATCCAGCACAACAATTTTTGCTTTCACGCCATTCATATTGATCCTCCTGATGACCGCGTTTCTCTTTTCAAGATATCTATTATATATATCCATTATAACCCTGCGCTTCCATCCTTTCAATCCCTGCCTGCCGTTGACTTTTTCCGTTCAACCTGTTATACTGACACTATCATGCCGAGCTTTTGTGCTCTTATGTGATTTTGTCATGAGCTTCTGAACGGAGGTTTATCGAATATGAAGCGTTTTCTCGTTGCTTTTGCCTGTGTTGTGCTCGCTTCTTCCGCCGCGTCCGCCGAAGCGCTGCCCGGAACCTCTCCGACGCCTGCGCCGCAGATCGAAACGACCGCCGAGCCGCAGGGCGTCACCTACGCAGCAGACGGCTCTGTGACGCTCGACTTTGATCTGCTGACGCCCAGCAACCCTGTCGCTACGCCGGTCGCCGTCGATCCCATTGACAAGCCGACGCCCACGCCGACGCCCGCGCCGGATTTTGTTTACGAGACCTACATCAATCCGGATCTGGGTCTTTCCTTCTCCGTGCCCTACACCTGGCTGCTCAACCCGAATACCGACCAGAGCACGACCGTCCAGTTCGTCGAGCCCAAGAGCGAGATGATGGAAAAGGACGGCTACCAGACGCGCATGACCTATGAGAAGATCTCCCGCGGTCTGGAGCAGTCCGCCAGCGACGCGCGCGAATACCTCGAATCCTACATCGACGAATTCGGCACGAGCTTCACGACGTTCAGCGCGGGCGAAATCGAAGCTGCCGACTTCGGCGCCGCCAAGGGATACTACTGCTACTACAAAGCCGACTATAACGACGGCAGCAAGACCTACGAGATGAACGGCCGCATTACCGTGGTCGCCCATCGCAAGGCGCTCTACCAGATCCGCTTGACCGCGCCGCGCGACTGGTTCTCCTATTACAACCACCTGTGGCGCAAGGCCCGCTCCACCATCGTCTTCATGAACTGATACAATCCAACCGATTTCCCCGCCGGACGCTCTCCGGCGGGTTTTTTGTATGCATGCAAAAAGGCGGCCTCTCTTCCTCTGCGGGAAAAGAGGCCGCCTGTCTGTGTTCAGATGATCCTGCGCGAATTACTTACGGCGCATATAGGCCGGAATGCCATCCATGAAGGAACGCGGAGCGCGCGGCTCCTCCTGCTGGATTTCCGGCTGAGCGGCAGGCGCCGGCATCTCCGGCATCGCCGCATACGGGGAAACGCGCTGACCAGCAGCACCCTCGTTCACAAAGGAGGGAACCTCCGGCTCAGCAGAAGCCGCGCCCTGCACCGGGGCAAAGCCGCCGGTCACCGGCTGATACGCCGCGTCATAGCGGGTATAGCCGCCGCGCGGAGCGCTCTGCGGCTGATAGGCAGCCGGGCTGAAGCTCTGCGGAACATACGCCGCCTGGGACGGGAGAGAAGCCGGACGCTCAGCGCTGGAAGCGCGCGGCGGGAACGGCACCTTCTCAAAGCCGGTGGCGATGACGGTGATATGCACCTCATCTTCGAGCGTATCGTCGATGCTCGCGCCGAAGATGATGTTCGCCTCGCTGTCCGCGGCGGCGGTGATCATTTCGACAGCATCGTTGATATCGACGATAGAGCAGTCGGAATTGCAGGTCACATTGATGAGCACCGCGCGCGCGCCGTCGATGCTCGTCTCCAGCATCGGAGAGGAGATCGCGTTCTGCGCGGCGTCGGCCATGGCCTTCTCGCCCTTGCCGATACCGATGCCCAGATGCGCCATGCCGCCGGACTCCATGACCGCCTTGACGTCGGCGAAGTCCAGGTTGATGATGCCGGTCTGGGAGATCAGGTCGGAAATGCCCTGAATACCCTGGCGCAGCACGTCGTCGGCGAAGTTGAACGCGCCCTTGAAGGACGTACCCTTCGGGCAGACCTGCAGCAGGCGCTCGTTGGGGATCACGACCAGCGTATCCACGCGCTGCTTGAGCTCGTCGATACCGGTTTCAGCCTTGCGCATGCGGGTTTTGCCCTCGAAGGCGAACGGCTTGGTCACCACGGCGATGGTCAGGATTCCCATGTCGCGGGCGATCTCCGCCACGACGGGCGCAGCGCCCGTGCCGGTGCCGCCGCCCATACCGGCGGTCACGAACACCAGATCCGCGCCCTTGAGCGCATTGGCAATTTCCTCGCGGCTCTCTTCAGCAGCCTTCTTGCCGATTTCCGGCGTCGCGCCGGCGCCAAGACCCTTGGTCAGCTTCTCGCCGATCTGGATCATGGTGGCAGCCCTGCTGGTGCGCAGCGCCTGCACATCGGTGTTGACCGCGATGAAATCCACGCCGGTCACGCCGCAGTCGACCATGCGGTTCAGCGCGTTTCCGCCGCCGCCGCCGCAACCGACGACCTTAATCGAAGCTGCCGGACGCTCGTCCATTTCAATTTCAAACACAGGAAAATCCCCCTTTTGTTTCGCTAGAATTGCCCATCCGCATCTCGCCGGATCAGCGGCGGAAAAGGCGCTTGATTCGATCAAACAGACTCTCGTCCTGTTCTTCCATTTCGATGGTGTTGTACACCAGCTCCAGCAGACCGCTGCCGCTGGCGTAGATCTGCGCGGGCTTGAGCTTGACCGTCTTGGCCGCCGCCTCGCGGACATTGCGCGAGAGCTTGCTGGCCGCATAGACGCGCGCGCCGTTCATGGGCATCAATCCGCCGCCGGTGAAATACACATTGGACCAGTTGCCAAGACGGATACCGCTCTTCTTGATGGCCTCGTCGATCATCTCCAGCAGCTCGTCCACGCGGGCGTCGACGATCATGCTGACCTGCTCGCCGGAGAAGGTTTCCATCTGGCCGCCCTCGCCCTGCACCTCGATCTGCGTATTCTTGGCCGCGTTGAACGTATAGCTGCGCTTGATCTTTTCGCACATGTCAAACGGCTTTTCAAGGCCGTAGGCCAGATCCAGCGTGATATGCGCGCCGCCGACCGGGAGCACCTTCTGCCAGATCAGCGCGTCGCCCTCGACCGCCATCACCTCGGTGGACAGATAGCCCACGTCGACCAGGATCGCCGTATGATCGCGCTCGTCGAACGGAATCATCTGCATGGCCTCGCCCACGGAGGTGGAGAAGAAGCCGCGCACCTCGATGCCCAGCTCGCGCAGGCGCTCGGTCACGTCGTTGACGAAGAACTGATCCGCCAGCACAAAGCCGATCATGCCCTCGAGCGTGGAGCCCTTCTGATCGACCGGCTCAAGCGTCTTCTGGCCGCCGTCCACCTTGAACCAGGCGGGGCTGCGATGGATGATCACGCCGGTCGGGCGGTCGAGCATTTCGGTCGCCTGACGCTGGAGTTTCTCCACGTCGGCGCTGGTGACCTTCGGGTCCGCGCCCTGCAGCGCGACGCTCGATTCGATCACATACACACGCACAAACTCACCCGGAACGCCCACATACACTTCCTTGATATGGCCGCCGATTTTATGCTCTGCCGCCTCGATGGCGCTGGCAATCGCGTCGGTCACGTCGCCGGGGGCATTCCATTCCCCGTTCATGAAGCCATCATACTGCGCCATGCCGGCGGAAGTGATGGTCACCTTCTGATACGCGCTCTCCTCCGCAAGCAATACCAGCACTTTGGACGTGCCAAAGTCCAGAACCGCTGTTGCTTTTTTCATCATACGATCTCATGCTCCTGTCTTGCCCGCATGTAACTTTGCCCCAAAAGGGCATAAGATATCATCTTATTTGCTATTATTATGCGAGTTTATTGTAACCGATTATGCCCTTTCTTTCAAGCCACCTGAGCAAATTTTGTCCAAATTCGTCCTATTTTTCCTGAAAGAATCACATGATGTTATGTTTGCTCCGCCCTTCGTCCCTTCCCGCAGGTCATCTCGGCGTTGCGGACGGCTCCGGCGTGGGCGTCGCCGTGGGCACGGGCGTGATTGTCGGCAGCGTCGCCGGGATATAATGCGCATCCCTGCCGCTGGATACGTCGATCTTCGCGCCCTTCAGATCGCCGCGCGCCTCGCGGACAGTCAGCACCTCGCGCGCAATCAGCAGCTTGGTGCGGATGTTTTTGTCGTCTCCCAGCACGATGCTGGCGCCCTCCGCCGTCATCGCGTACATGTTCTCGGCATGCCCCACATCCAGCTGGGACGTGCGCGCAAGCATATTGGTCTTCTCCATTTCGGAAAGAATATGCTTCATTCTCTCCAGCTGGTTCCTGTCATGCACGGGCAGCATCTCGCCCACCGTAATGCGCGAGTTCGGTTCAATCGCAAATCCCGTGACCTGCGGGCCGGCGACATAGGTCGGATAGGCGCTTCCGGCCACCTCGAGCACCATGCCCGTCTCATCGAGCACATAGTAATAGCCCAGATCATAGACCACCGCCATGCCCAGACGTTCGTTGATGTTGATCGTCAGCGTACCGCGATAATCGAATCCATGGCTCATGTATTCGATGTATCGGTTGGCCTCGAGGTTATTCTTCAGAGACTGCTTCGTAATGGTCAGCAGATTATCGCCGATCTCCACGCCGCTCTGCGTGACGACTTCCTCGCGCAGCAGGTTGCGGTTGCCCACCACCATGATGTCGCGGATGATAAACACCTGCGAGCAGACCAGCACGAGCAGCACCGAAACCGCAGCGACCACGACGATCGACGTCGCCAGCACACGGCCGGAGGCCTTTGTTCTTTTTCTTTGTCTCATAGATGCTTTCTTTCCTCCCGGGGATACTGCCCATCCGCAATCAGCCTGCCGTTTCCCCGCGATATATTCAGCAGGATGCCGACAGCCGCCATGATCATCGTCACCGACGTGCCGCCCGCGCTGAAAAACGGCAGGGGCAGACCCGTTGTGGGCATGATGCCCGTCACCACGCCCATGTTGATCAGCGCCTGCAGGCCGATCATCGACGTGATGCCCGCAGCCAGCAGCGCGCCATAGCGATCCCGGCAGCCGAGCGCCAGCCGCAGCCCCGCAAAGACGAACGCCGCAAACATGAACAGCACCAGCAGGCAGCCCGCCAGCCCGAAGTCCTCGCCGACGATCGCAAAGATAAAATCCGATTCCGGATACGGCAGGTATGCGAATTTCTGTCTGCCCTGACCGAGCCCCATACCAAAAAGGCCGCCCGACCCGAGCGCAATCAGCGACTGGGAGAGCTGATAGCCTTCATCGCTCATCTTGGCGAACGGATCGCGGAAGGACAAAAGGCGCTCGCGCCGATAGGGCGCGCTCCATGCATAGAACGCGCCGACGCACAGCCCGCATACGCTTAAAAGCGCCATATGGCGCTTTTTCAGTCCCGCTGCGATCAGCATGACCAGCGCGCAGATCAGAATACTGCCGCCGGTGGATAGATTCGGCTGTTCCAGAATCAGAAGAAACATGACGCCCGGCACGATCAGCAGCGGCACGACGCAGCGGAAAAGCGAACCGATTTCGTCCGCCCTGCGGTCGAGCGCGCCGGCCATGAAGATGACCATCGCATACTTGGCAAACTCCGACGGCTGCATGCTCAGCCCGAGGATATTCAGCCAGCGCCGGGAGCCGTTGATGCTCACGCCGATTCCCGGGATGATCACCAAAGTAAGCAGCACAAAGCTGACCGCAAGCAGAAACGCCATCACCCGCCCGCGGCGGAAAACGCGATACGGCACGCGCGACAAAAACGCGCACGCCGCCGCCCCGAGGCCCACGCCCAGCAGCTGCTTTTTCACGGCGGAAAGCGCATCGCCGCTCGCCGCCCGCTGGTAATAGGTCGCGCTGAAAAGCGTCACAAGCCCCAGCACAAGCAAAAGCACCATCAGCACGACGACCGACTTATCGCAGGTCCGACGCGCCTTTTCCGGTCTGATCAACGGTATTCCCCCTCCGGCTGCTTCCAAACTCTTCATCCTTTGCAGCCGGCAGGCGAATCAGTTCATCGCCAAAACCTTTTCCTTGAAAATCCGTCCGCGGTCCTCGTAATCCTTGAACATATCAAAGCTCGCGCAGGCCGGCGAGAGCAGCACGCAGCCGCCGTCCGCGGCGAGCGCCCTGCATGCGGCCAGGCACACGTCAAAGTCATAACCCGCCATGGTATAGGCCATAAAGCCCTTCGCCTCAAGCGAAGCGCGGATCTGCTCCGCCGTATCGCCGATCAGCACGCAGTGCCTGATCGCCGGCGCGGACGCGATCGTCTCCGCCAGCGGATCAAACGACGTCTTCTTGTCGCTTCCGCCGAGGATGAGCACCGTCGGCTTTGTCATCGTGGCGATCGCCTTCTGCGTGGAATCGACGTTCGTTCCCTTGGAATCGTTGATCCACGTCACGCCATGAAGCACGCGCACCGTCTCGATGCGATGCTCCACGCCCCGGAAGGTCTTCAGCACGCCGGCCATGACGCCCGTATCGACGCCCGCAGCGCCCGTGATCGCCACGGCGGCAAGCGC
>JAFSCW010000040.1 GCA_017436605.1 Clostridia bacterium
CACCGATATCATTCCGCTGCAGTTCGTCGGCTTCAGGAACAACCAGATGGATTACGACGTCGTCATCCAGGGCAGCACCAGCCAGCAGAAGCTCTGCGCGAACGTCGTCGCGCAGATCGTGGCCTTCGCCTGCGGCAAGCAGGACGACGACCGCAACAAGTACTTCGCCGGCGGCCGTCCCTCCAGCATCATCATCGGCCGCAAGCTCACCCCGAAGACGCTCGGCGCGCTGCTGGCTCATTTTGAGAACAAGGTCATGTTCCAGGGCTTTGCCTGGAATCTGAACAGCTTCGATCAGGAAGGCGTTCAGCTGGGCAAGGTGCTGGCCAAGCGCGTGCTCGCGCATGAAACCGACGGCGCGCTGAAGGTTTACAGCGATCTGCTGGGCATCTGATTCCCCGCGCACCCTCTTCCCCAAAAAAGAATACGGCTTATGCCGCGCGGTTTTTCCGCCGGCATAAGCCTTTTTTATGCCTCGTCATCTGACCAGTCTGCCGATTTCCTCTACCGTAATCTCCCATTGCGGCGCAAAGCGCTCTGATTTCAGATAGCTGTACACGGCGCCCAGCAGCGCCCGCGCTTCGGGATACTGCAAAAGATGATGCAGGCCGAACGTCGAAAGCAGCAGCCTTCCCCCGCCGCAGCGACATTCCAGAAGCTGCGCCATGGGCCGAAGGTACGCATAGCTGTCCATGACGGCGACGATCGGCCTCATGCCGCGCAGCCTTTCCGGCAGGATGACCGCACGCTGGGAGGCCATCGGCCACCATTGCCAGTCGGTATGCCCATCCGTCGGATAACGATCAAAGAGCGGATGCGCCGCATCGATCAGCTGCCCCATGCCGCCCGACTGCGCCGGGAACGTGCCGACGGACCAGAAGTCCGTCGAAAACTGGCTCTGGATCGACTGCGGAAGCGATTCTTTGTCGGAATCCGGCGCGAGAAAAACGATCCCGCCCTGACTGAGCACCGACCGCGCCCGCTCGTCAAACGTCCTGCATTCATATACGCCTTCCGGACAAACAGCCGCTTCATCCGGATACACCCAGACAGCATATGCATGGCTGTATCCCCCAAATTCGACGGTCAGCGTAAGCTTCGACGCGCTTTTGATTCCCACAAGCGGAATACGCAGAAGGCCGAGATCCGTCAGCCCTCCGCAGGCGGCAGACGCCTGCGGCCATACGCCGCCGAAAGACACGCCTTCGCCGCATAGCGACCAGCGCGCCCTGCCGTCAATTGCCTTTCGGGTGTAGTTGACCATGCGCACCCTGGCTTCCAGCGTTTCGCCGGCAGCATAGGTCATACGCGGCAGCAGCACGAGCGGTAGCGCGTCCGCAAAGAAGCGCGAAAAGCACTCCGGCTGCGCAAAGGCATACGACTTGGGCGTCAGATGGCTGTTCATCATGCCGACCAGCGCCGTTCCCTGTCCCGGAAAATCCTGCAAACCCAGAAGGGAAATGCCGCTCAGCCCTTCTGTCCGCAGCGCCGCCTCGATTTCTGCCCGATAGCAAAGCAGCGAGATTTCGCCTGTCGCCTCCACATATTCCTTCCAGCGCGGCATCAGCCCCGCGGCCTCCACCTTGTCCCGGATCAGCCTGAGGTTATCCGGCCGTGTCACGCCGCAGAACGCTTCCAGCTCGTCAAAGTCCGGCAGGATCTCGTATTGGCCGACCTCAAAGGACACGACGGGCTGATCGCAGGATTCTCTGATCGCCGCAATCGCGGGCGCATAATCCGTACGCAGGTCGGGATATCGCTCGTTCAGCCAGCCGATCATCGGCGAGCTGGTCGCGCGCAGCGCCCGCTCCCCATAGCAAAACGAGGTATAGTAATCATCCTTGGGATTCTCGCCCTTCGCGCCATAGTGGTTGTTGGAGCCGCAGGCATACAGCCGCGTCGGATCCGTTTCCCGCGCGAAGGCGAGCAGCGAATCGGCAAACGCCTGCCCGCCCGGACCCATATGCAGTTCATTGCCGAAGGAGAGCATCACAAACGACGGATGATTGGCGAGCATGCCCAGCATACCCTCCAGCTCCGCCCGGTAATACGCCCTGCTTTCGCCGGAGACAAAGGCGTCTCTCGGGTTCCAGTGCGACAGCTCCGGCTGCATGAGCATGCCCAGTTCATCCGCCGCAAAGAACGCCGCTTCCGGCGGGCAATGGCTGTGGAAGCGCATGCAGTTCACGCCATAGCGCTGATAGACCGAGAGGATTTCCTTCCACGCACAGATGTCCATCGGCGGATGCCCGGTCTCCGGGAAGACGGCGCAGTTCGTCTCGCTGCGCAGGAAAACACTCCTTCCATTCAGCGTCATCCGTCCGTTCTCAGCGAGAAAATCGCGCACGCCAAAGGATACCGTTTTGGCGCTGTCCCCGAGCACTGCAGTCAGCGCATAGAGATTCCCCTCTCCCTCGTCCCAGCGGCGGATGCCCTCCCGAAGCGTGAGGCCTCGCAGCCACACGAAAGTCTCCCCCGCCTCGCCATGCGCATCTGCGAAGGCAGAACTGATAAGCGCTTCGCTTTCCAGACGGATTTCTCTATTCCATGCGCTGTCCGAAGAAACCTCAATGCACACGTCGATAGTCTCTCCGTGCGGAAACACACGCAGGCCGCAGATGAACGCTGGCTCCTCGATGCGCAGGCGGAGATATCCGATCAGCCCGTTCCAGTTGGTCTGCGTTTCGTCCGTCGCCGCCGAGGAAAAGAGGATATCGTCGTGCGGCCAGCCGGGATAGCTGTTGTCGCAGGTCAGCTCGACGCTGTCCTTCCCGGTCAGCATACCCGTAATGTCAAAAACATGCGGCGCGGAAACAGACGCCGGCGCAGCATGCACCGCAGCTTGCCCGTTGATGCAAAGGGACAGATGCCTAGACCGCTCACATTCCAGAAAGACGCGTTTCCCTGCCGGCGGCAGATAATCCAGATCACGCGAAAACACGGCCGCGCCCTCATAGGTATGCCTGCGCGTGAGACGGGTTGCGATCACCTGCGCCGCAGCCAGCGCATCGTTGACATTCTCATCCGGATGCCACGGCGCGGCAACGAGGTCGCCATGGCCGATTCCGTTTGTATCCAGCGTTCCGGGGAGGATTGCGCGATGCGTTTTCCCCTCCGCCCTGCATGTCCATTCGCCGGAAAGATCGATCGTATCCATTCGTCCCTCCTGCCGTTCACGGCGTCTCGCAGTAAAAATCATGCCTGCGTTCGGACATCACCAGATAGCATTCACGCCCGAAGAGCAGAGAAGCCGGCACGCGCCATTTCACGCCCGTATCGTAATTGTCTGCAACCAGCCGGCCGTCCGCATAAATCTGCGCCGCGTCGTATTCCCCCGGAATCTCGACAAAGCCCTCTGCGGTGCTCACCCGGATCCGCTGCCACCAGCGCTTCCTTGCGCCGCCCAATTCCAGCTCGCAGACATACGGCGGGACAAACGGTTCCTCCATGGGGATGAGCGTCAGCTGCGCAGGATGGAACTCCCGCTCCTTCTCCACGCGCACAAAGCCCTGCTCTTCGTATATCCAGCCGGCAAAACTCCCGCCCTCAATCGCGTGAAGTTCACCCTTGAAGCTGTAGAGATTGACCCCGTCGCCGATATACAGCTTTCCGCCGAGCCGACGCGCAAAGCGCGCCTGATCCCATGTCAGCGTCACAATCCTGGCATCCCCCGCGTCGAATACGGAGGCGAGCCCGGGCTGCACGGCGACGCTTTGCATGCCGCCCGGCAGCGCGATTTCGTATTGCGGCGCAATGCCGTCGACCGCGGCAAAGAAGAATGTACGGCCCATCCGGCACAGCGGCTGCGCCGTCGCAAAGCGCAGCACAGCGCCCTCCAGCGGCAGATTCACCGGCATAAAAAAACCCTTGCTGCCGCATACGTCGATCGGCGGAAACTCCACCCCCAGCGCGTGAATCCGCGCGCCGCGCACATCCTCAAGCGCCATCAGCCGCTGGTGATGGTTGACAAAGACAAAGCCGCGCTGACCATCCGTGCGCAGGCAGGCTCGCAGGCGTCTTTCGTCCGTGCAGGGCACGAAGCCCTCCGCACCCACATGCTCCATCGGCGCAAGCAGATCGCCGAAATCCTGAGCAAACAGATGCAGCATATTCAAAAGGCCATACTGCCCGCGCGCTTCGCCGTATTGACTCAGGCAGGTCTGAAAATCGTAATTCAGAATCGGCACGTCATTGGGATAGCCGGTGGCTGTGGATTCCTGAAGGGTCGACAGCCTGCCGATCCTGTTCGTGCCGCCGTGATACATATAGTAGCCGATCAGATTGCTGCCGCAGCCCAGCTTCACCAGAGACAGGCTGTAGGCGTCCATCTCGGATACGATCGGCCGCCTGTGATGCGTGACCTGCAGCCCGCTGCCCAGTTCGCAGGTCGCAAAGGGATAGCGCTCATACGGCAGCCGCCAACCGCTTTCATCTGTATCGCGCATCAGATCCATACCGATTGCGGTGTCATTCCTCGTCGGATCGAAGGAAAAATGATGGGACGGCGGAAGCCTGCAAAGCGACGCATCCCACGGCGCATCGACATACCCCGCAAAGACGGGAAGCAGTTCATCCACCGGGATTTTGGCGCCGTATCGGCTGTTCCATCCCGTCGCGGTATACAGCGGCGCCTCATAGCCGATTTCAAATGCCATTTTCTTGAGGGCCAGCAGGTGCGCGCTGTTATCCACCAGTTCGTTTTCAAACTGGACGCCGATAATCGGTCCTCCATCCCGGTAAAAAAGCCCCTCCACCTGCTCAAACACCTTTTCATACCAGATCCGCGCCTTGTCCATATAGCGCGGATCATTGCAGCGAAGCGGTATACCGCTGTGCTGCAACCAGTCCGGAAAGCCGCCGTTGCGGCATTCTCCATGCGCCCATGGGCCGATGCGCAGCATGACCTCCAGCCCCTGCGCCGCGCATGCTTCCATGAATGCACGCAGATCCAGATCGCCGGAAAAATCAAACTCGCCCTCGATTTCCTCATGATAAATCCAGAGCACATAGGTCGCCACGATTCCTACGCCGCCGGCCTTCATCTTCGCCAGCTCCTGCGCCCAGTTTTCGCGGCTGTCCCGGGAGAAATGATACTCGCCCATAACCGGAATGACCGGCTTTCCCCTGCGGGAGATAAACAGGCTGTTTATCGCAATTTCCTCCCCGGCGGGATTGCTTCCGCCCATGCGGAGATGCCCGCTGAGAATCTGCGAGGGACGATACGGCTGAAATCGGATATCCATGGTATACTCCTGTATCTCATCTTCTTGCCTGCATGCGCTGCATATCCATACCTTCCGGATACGTTCGGCGCATATTTTCGCTCTGTATTACAATTCTGTTGTTTCTGCAGTATCCCTGCCTGTTCTGCAGAGGAATCATCTGCAAAATCATGGACGCATCGCAAAGATTCATGCTATACTTGTTTTATATTCCGTGAATTACCGGACAGGAGGACAACGCGATGGTACACATTCCGGGACAGGCAGAAATCTGGTCAGAACAGATTCTGCTGCCGACCTACGGCATCGGCAAGGCGGACAAAAACCCCATGTTCCTTGAAAAGCGCGTCTATCAGGGATCCAGCGGCAAGGTCTATCCGCTGCCGGTTGTCGACAAAATCCTCGATGAGAAAACCGACCAGCCCTATACGGCCGTATGGCTGGAGAACGACTATATCCGCGTGATGGTGCTGCCTGAGCTGGGCGGCCGCATCCAGCGCGCCTACGACAAGACCAACGGCTATGACTTTGTCTACTACAACGAGGTCATCAAGCCCGCGCTTGTCGGCCTCACGGGGCCGTGGATTTCCGGCGGCATCGAGTTCAACTGGCCGCAGCATCACCGCCCGACCACCTATGCGCCGACCGACTGGCGCATGACGGAAAACGAGGACGGCAGCAAGTCCATCGAGCTTTCCGAGGTCGATCAGATGTACGGCACGAAGGGCAAAATGACCTTCACCGTCTATCCGGACAGGGCGTATATCGAAATCAAGGGACAGCTCTACAACCGCACCAGCCTCCCGCAGACCTTCCTCTGGTGGGCCAATCCCGCGGTCGCCGTGAACGACAACACGCAGTCCGTCTTCCCGCCGGACGTCAGCGCCGTGTTCGACCACGGCAAGCGCGACGTCTCCACCTTCCCCATCGCCACCGGCGTATATTACAAGCATGACTACGGCGCCGGCGTGGATATCTCCCGCTACAGGAATATCCCCGTGCCCACGAGCTACATGTGCGCGCACAGCGACTACAACTTCGTCGGCGGCTATGATTACGGCAAGGAAGCCGGTATTCTGCACATCGCAGACCACCATATTTCCCCGGGCAAAAAGCAATGGACCTGGGGCTGCGGCGATTTTGGAAAGGCATGGGATCGCAACCTGACCGACGCCAACGGCCCGTACATCGAGCTGATGACCGGCATGTTCTGCGACAACCAGCCGGATTTTACCTGGCTCATGCCCTTTGAGGAAAAGACCTTCACGCAGTATTTCATGCCCTATAAGGCGGCGGGGTATGTCAAAAACGCCAGCACGGAGGTCGTTCTCAACCTTGAAAAGGACGGCAGCAGGGTCTCCTTTGTCGTCTATGCGACCGGCGTATACAAGGACGCCCGCGTTGTCCTGACCGCAAAGGACAGGATCATCTACGACAGGACGCTGACCATCAGCCCGGTGGATGTGCTTCGCGGCAACGCAGAAACAGATGCGGATGAGACCGAGCTCGTGCTCGCCGTCTATGACAGCAAGGGCCGAAAACTCCTCGACTATGCGCCGCAGGAAAGGAAGATCGAGGAAATTCCGGATCCCGCCCCGGCCGCGAAGCTGCCCCACGAAATCCAGACCTGCGAAGAGCTCTATCTCACCGGTCTGCACATCGAGCAGTACCGCCACGCAACATACCTGCCCGATCCGTATTACCTCGAAGCCCTGAGGCGCGATCCCGGCGATATCCGCGCCAATCACGCCTATGGACAGCTGCTGCTGCGCCGCGGTTTGTTTGCCGAAAGCGAAGCGCATTTCCGCAGGGCGATTGAGCGCATGACCAGCCGCAATCCCAATCCCTATAACAGCGAAGCGATGATCGGCCTCGGCCTTTCCCTCCTGTATCAGGGCCAAGACGGGCAGGCGTACGACGCCTTCTATAAGGCAACCTGGACCGCCGCAGAGCAGGAAACGGGCTTTTATTATCTCGCAGCGATCGACTGCCGCAGGGGCGAATACAGGCTCGCGCTGGATCACATCGACCGCAGCCTCGTCCGAAACGGCCACAACCTCAAGGCGCGCGCGCTGCGCGGCATGATCCTCGCCGAACTGTGCCGGGCCAAAGAGGCCGCAAGCTGGTATGCGCAGAATCTTAAGCTCGATGCGTTTGACTATGTTTCCCGCATCGAAGCGGGCGACGTCAGCGGCGCGCTTCGCCTCATGGGCAACCGCGCGAGCAGCTTCATTGAGTGTGCGATCGACTACGCGGAAGCCGGCTTCTACAGGAAGGCGGTCGCCGTGCTGGATCTTTGCACGGCAGAAAGCCCGATGCTCGCCTATCACAAAGCGCTCTATGCCAGCAAATTCGACGAAGCGCTCGCCCAAAAAGCGCTCGAAGACGCCGCTCGGCGCGACAGCCTTTACTGCTTCCCCAACAAGCTCGAAGATCTCCTCGCGCTGGAATACGCCATCGCGCATCATCCGCACGACGCCAAAGCGCCGTATTACCTCGGCTGTCTCTGGTATGACAAGCGCCAGTATCAGGCCGCGGCCGACATGTGGGAAAAGAGCGCCGCGCTCGATCCGTCCTTCCCGACGGTCTGGCGCAACCTGTCCCTCGCGTATTACAACAAGCAGGGCAAGGCACAGAAAGCGCGCGAATGCATGGAGCGCGCCTATGCGCTGGATGAATCCGACGCGCGCATCCTGCTGGAGCTGGATCAGCTCTACCGCAAGCTGAATATGCCGATCGAGGCGCGCTTTGCCTTCCTGGACAGCCGCAGGGAAACCGTCTTCATCCGCGACGACCTGACGATCGAATACTGCACGCTGCTCAATTCCATGGGCCGCTTCGAGGAAGCGCTTGCCATCATCAGCGCCCGCCAGTTCCATCCATGGGAGGGCGGCGAAGGCAAGGTCACCACGCAGTACGCCACGGCGCTGACCCAGCTTGCCCGCAGGGCGCTTGAAGTCGGCGATGCGCAGAAAGCGAAGGCGCTCCTTGAGCGCGCGCTCGTCTTCCCGCATAACCTCGGCGAGGGCAAGCTGGAGGGCGCAAAGGACAATAACATTTATTACTATCTCGGCCTGTGCGAGCGGGCGCTGGGCAACGAAGCGGAGGCGATCTGCTGTCTCGCCCGCGCTGCATGCGGCAGCGAAGAGCCCGCCAGCGCCATGTATTACAACGACCAGCCCGCCGAGATGATCCTCTATCAGGGACTGGCCGCGCTTGCGCTGGGCGACCGCGATCACGCCAGCGCCCGCTTCCATAAGCTGATTTCCTACGGCGAGAAGCACTATTACGACAAGGTCAAGATCGACTACTTCGCCGTTTCTCTGCCGGATCTGCAGCTTTTTGACGAGGATCTTACCCTCCGCAACCGCGCCCACTGCGAATACCTGATCGCGCTGGGCAGCTATGGCCTTGGCAACCGGACGCGCGCAGCCAGCTGCTTTGCCGCCGCGCAGAAAATCGACTGCGCGCATCAGGGCGTCATCCTGCACAAACAGCTGCTGTGACCCCCGCTCAATCCTCCATCCATATATAGCCCGCCCCATCTGCCCTGCCTGAAAAGGACAGATGGGCGTTTTTTATCCCGGGAACAGCGATTGCCCCATGCAAAAAGCAGCGGCTGACGCCAAAGCGCATCAGCCGCTGCCATCGGTATGAAATTATACGACCTTGCCCGGATTCAGGATGCCGTTCGGATCAAACGCAGCCTTGATACCGCGCATCAGGTTCAGCTGAACCTCCCCGACGCTCTCGCGCAGGAAGTCTCTCTTGGCATGACCGATGCCGTGCTCACCGCTGACCTCGCCGCCCATCGCGCGCGCCGCAGCATACAGCTCGTCCATCACCTGCTCGCAGGCCGCCTTCCATACCGCCTCTTCCATATCGTCGCGGCAGGCATAGATATGAAGGTTGCCGTCTCCGGCATGGCCGAAGGAGCATACGCGCACGCCGATACGCCTGCCGATCTCCACGCTCCTGCGCACAAAAGCCGGAATCACATCGCGCGGAACCACCACGTCGCATTCGTCCATCGTCGAGGTGCTGCCCTTGATCGCCTCCAGGAACGCGCCGCGCGCATTCCAGATGCTCTCCTTGCGCTCGTCCGTATCCGCCAGCAGAACGTCCTTCGCGCCGATGGACAGCGCCAGATCGGTCAGCGTATCCATCGCAGGCCGCAGGGCCTCCGCGCTCGGGCCATCGAGGCGGACCAGCAGATAAGCGTCCGCGCTGGTATCCGGGAACTGCTTGCCCAGATACTTCTCCGCGCAGGCGATGACTTCGCGCTCCATAAACTCAACCGCCGTCGGCTCGCAGCCGCAGCCGAGAACCGCCGGCACCGCGCCGATGCAGGCATCCAGATCATCAAAGGGCATCAGCAGCGAAAGGTTCACCTTCGGCTCAGGAATGAGCTTGACCGTCAGCTTCGTGAGGAAGCCCAGCGTGCCCTCGCTGCCGACCATCAGGTCGATCAGGCTGTAACCGCTGGAATTCTTGACGTTCTTGCCGCCGAGCTGAATCACGCTGCCATCGGCCAGAACGACCTCCATGCCCAGCACATAATCGCGCGTAACGCCATAGCGCACCGCACGCATGCCGCCCGCATTGGTCATCGCATTGCCGCCCATCGTTGCGGTCTTCTCGCCCGGATCCGGCGGATAGAACAATCCCGTGCCCTCCAGCGCCTTGGGGAATTCCATCAGCAGCACGCCCGGTTCAACGGTCGCCGTCATGTTGCGCCGGTCGACCTCCAGCACGCGCTTCATCTTCTCCGTGGACAGCACCACGCCGCCATGAATCGCGACGCAGCCGCCGCAAAGGCCTGTGCCGGAGCCGCGCGGCGTCACCGCGATCTGATGCTCGTTGCAGTACTTCAGCACCGCGCTCACATCCTCCGTCGAAAGCGCATGCAGCACCGCTTCCGGCATAAAGTGGCCATACTCCGTCATCTCGTCGTGGTCATAATCCGTGGAAATGGCTTCTCCGCTGAACACGCGGCCCGGCATCAGCGCGCTGAAGTAGGCCAAATCCTTTTCCGTCACACGATTGAACGTCTTCATGCCTGTGCCTCCTTCAGTCTGCCGATAAGCGCCGGCACAATTTCATACAGGTCGCCCACGATGGCGACATGCGCCGTCGCGAAGATCGGCGCGTCCTTGTCCGTGTTGATGGATACGATATGATCGCTGCCGTTCATGCAGGCCGTAAACTGAATGGCGCCGCTGACGCCGCAGGTGATGATCAGCTTCGGGCGCACGGTGCGGCCTGAAAGGCCGATCTGCCGTTCGTTTGTCGTCCATCCCTTTTCTACCAGCGGACGGGTTACTGCCCAATCGCCGCCCAGCAGCGCCGCGAGCTCCTTAATCATCTCAAGGTCCGCTTCCTTCTGCAGGCCGCGGCCGCCAACCACCAGAACATCCGCATCGGAAATGCTCTTTCTGGGCGGAACAGGCTTCACGCTCACGCAGCTGCTCACGCACTGCGCAACGGCCTTGGGAATCCTGCGCATAAGGATCTCGCCCGCGGCAGCCTCTTCGCGAACCGGCGGGTTCATGATCTTATAACGAACGGTCGCAAACTGCGGGCGCGTATTGGTCGTCACAATCTGCGCCATGATGTTGCCGCCGAACGCCGGTCGGATCTGTACAAGGTCGGTATTCTCCCGCAGCAGCAGCGTGGTGCAGTCCGCCGTCAGGCCGGTATGGAAGCGCGTAGACAGGCGCGGCGCAAGGCTGCGGCCCAGCGCAGTCGCGCCCACGAGCACAACGCTCGGCTTGGCGTACCTGATATAGTCCTCCACGCAGGAGGCATAGGCGTCCGCCCGGTAATACCCCAGCTCGGGATCATCGTATACGGCGATCTCGCTCACGCCGTAATGCCGCAGCTCCTCGGCATAGCTGCTCACGCCCTCGCCGACAAGCACCGCCTTGACCTTGAAGCCCGGCACATGGGCCGCAAGCTCGCGCGCCTTGCCAATCAGCTCCAGCCCCACAGGATGCAGCCGGCCGCCGCTGACCTCGGCATAGACGAGAATGTCGTTCCACTTGGATTTATCGACCGAATCAACCTTGGTTTCAAGCTTCAGAATCGCCTTCTCCGGACAGCTCTTTACGCAGATGCCGCAGACCTTGCAGGCCGCATTGAGCTCCGGCTTTCCGCCTGTCATATCAATCGCACCGAAGGGACAATTCCTCTGGCATTGTCCGCAGCCCGTGCATTTCCGTTCCAGAATCGCAATCTGTGCCATGCATCGTCCCTCCTTTACACGAATTTCCACTTTTTGAGCAGGTCATAGAGTTTGTCGGCGCATCCTTCGCCCTCCCAGATTTCATGCTCGGTATCATTAGCGGGCG
The DNA here is from genome assembly GCA_017436605.1 of Clostridia bacterium. GTDB lineage: Bacteria > Bacillota > Clostridia > Christensenellales > Aristaeellaceae > Ventricola. Next base: position 11,573 of record JAFSCW010000040.1, read on the forward strand.
GGAAAATGCGTTCCACCTGCGTGGGACTTCCCGCAAGGCCGTAATGATTGGGATCGGTATCCATGAAGCTGTCCAGCCCCTGAATCGTGATGGGCTTGTCGGCAATCTCCCGCGCGACCCTGAGCGAGGGCAGACGCGGCATGCAGATCTCCTGCTCCACCGTCACCAGGCAGGGAAAAGGCATATGCACGGTCTCAATGACGTCCTGCAGCTGCTGCTCCGCGTCCACGCCGTCGCCGGAAACCTCAAGCCTTGACACCCACGCGGCATGCGGAATACCCATATGTTCAGCGATGGCCGGGCCGACCTGCGCCGTATCGCCGTCCGTCGTCTGCTTGCCGCAGAGGATCAGATCAAAATCGCCGACGCTGCGGATCGCCTGAGAGAGCGTATAGCTGGTTGCCAGCACATCCGCGCCGCCAAGGCGGCGATCGGAAAACACATATCCTTCGTCGGCGCCCATCATATACGCCTCACGCACAACAGCCGCCGCCTGCGGCGGGCCCATCGTGCCCACGACCACCCTGCCGCCATGCTTTTCCTTCAGGCGCAGCGCCGTCTCCAGTGCATACAAATCATACGGGTTCATCTTGCTGGCAATGCCATCGCGCTTGAGAACGCCGGTCTTTTCATCGACCTGCACCTTGTTTGTCGAAGGCACCTGCTTGATACATACAAATATGTTCACATAAACCGCCTCTCTTCCAGAATTCGATGAAATACGATCAGGAATACGCCGCCTTTTGTATATATTTTACAGGAAACCATCATCCTTTGCAAGACACAATTATCAAATCTATACAGATATACCCTGTGAAATCACAGCATCAGGCCGTGCCATTGTGCATCTCCATCATCAGAAAACCACAATATCCTATTTATACGCTTTATCTTCTTCCTCTTCTTTCACACAGGAAGTCGCCTGCGCCGCCCCAAATGGGCGGCCTTTATTCTGAAAGATAAAAACTGCCATGCATTCAGCCAAGGAGGCATGAGACCAGGAAAAAACGCCTCTTCCGTCACCAAACCATCAGACATATAGGTGATACTGTTTCTTCCTCTGCGAAAACTTTTCCTCTCCGGCGCGTAGTAATCGGCAATCTCCTGCGCCGTCATGCAGCCTTCGCTGAATGCGTCTGTCGTCAGCAGCTTGTCAATATAGCGGGTGAACACTGATCTACTCAGTTCTTCCTTCACGCAGTGACCCGCCGAGCAGTCCCTGTACTGAATCTCCTTCGAGTAAAACTCACGGATAATCTCCAGCATGGTCAGTGCTGTAAGGAACGGCCTGAAGCTCTGCCTATCCTCTACGATGATCTGAACGCCGCTGCAGACCTTTCCACTATGCTTGGATACCACAGGCCGAAAATAGGTCGGCGCAAAGCGCACGCCCTCCAATCCTCATTTTCTTATGCCATCTATCATCGCTGCAGTGTTGAGCCACGATACGCCGATCAGTTTAAACAGCTTACTGGTACCGTGCCCTTCGCAGATAGTGGATACATCCTCAAAGACGCAGAAGCCCGCGTACAGCAGATTCGCCGTCACGATGTTCAGGCTCAGCGACTGAAGCAGCCATGGCATGTCTGTTTCATCATAGTAGAAGTTTCCCTCCACCAGAATCACCGTCAGGTCGCAGCCGATGCCGCATTCGCCATTGATATACCGGACGAACTCGCCCATCGTGAGCGCAAACCGGGAAGGAAGTTCATAGTCGTCGACGATCGCATGCATATCCAGCAGACAGACCATAGCCATACCCATGACATCCGAAAGCGTCATGGGCAACTGATCCGGCTTCGGGAATCCGAGGCTGATCGTGAGGCTGGCCTGCGGATCGCTGTCAATCAGCAGCACCTTCTTTCCTTCCTGTGCCAAGCCGATTCCCAAGTTGGCACAGGTTGTTGTCTTGCCGACGCCGCCCTTCTGGTTGGCGATGGCGATGATATTGGCTGTCAAAGAATCACTCCTCCTTCTCTGTTTCCGAGAAACAAAAAAGGCGCTCATTTTCATGAACGCCTTGAATCTGCTATGCCCCATACAACTGCGCCTTTGCAGCGTATGTTCGCAGGTATATAAAAAGAGAGAGCCCATACGAACTCTCTCTAATTTGCTGTATTCAGCTGTGACCCCGAATATTCAAACAACTTTTTAAGCCACCGGGGGCACGACGGGGTCACAAACCAAACTGAGTGGTTTTTGCTCCGTCTGTATTGCTTATTTCCTCTTGAGGCAACCCTCAAGAAATCAAGCAATACTTAGAAAAATTACTTCGCCAGCGCCTGGCTCACGGCCACGGCAACGGCGACGGTCATGCCGACCATCGGGTTGTTGCCCGAAACGATCTTCAAGATTTTGGCCTACTCTCTTGCACTCAATTGTAGCTGACGTCCCTGCCTTTTTCAATCCCCATATACCTTATGCTTCCCTCGCCATGTTTCAGCGCACTCACCTTCACTTGTATTGTTTTTTACGCTCGGGGACATGTCGGGGACACGCTCTCTTAGCGTTCGTTTTCGGGGTCAAATTCAATCCATTCCTTATCCATACATGGTATTGAGGATTTCTACCGACTGTTTTCTCATTTCGTCAGTGGCATGGACATATACCCTGCGCGTCGTTTCTTCACTCTTGTGTCCCAGCCTTCTCTGAATTTCTTTGCTGGATACCCCCGCCTCTTCCAGCTCCGTCGCATGCGTGTGGCGAAGGCTGTGAAAATCAAATGCTGGGCATCCAAGCTCCTGATGAATCACCTTAGAGCAATGCTGCATCACGCGAGGCTGAATATACGATCCGTCACACCTTACCGTAACCATCTGGATCTCGTTACCGTTTCCGTCCGTATTGATGTATCCTTCTGAGTCAGCATACAAACGAACATATGCCTTTCCATAGCCAAGTCGGAATTGAAGCTGCCTTTGTCTTTCCCTCTTCAGATAGGCCATCGTTTCTCTATCCATATCGATTTTACGATAGGAATCATATTTCGGTGGAACGATTCTCCACTGTTGGCGCTCCTTGTACCATTGCACCTGCTTGTTGATGTCGATCTGCCCATTGGCAAAGTCAATGTCATCCCAGCAGAAAGCAAAAGCTTCACCGATTCGTGTTCCACCTCTATATCCAAAAAGCAATGGTGTATAACACGAATGTCCTTCAGGAAATCGAACGAAAATCTCCTTCACAGCTTCTCGTTCCAACGGCACTCTAAGCTTTGAACGAAGCTTTCTGGATGCATTCCAAGACGGAAGCTCAACTTCCAATGCCTCATTTCTTACAACCCACTTCATTCGCTTTGCATATTTGAGTGCCTTAGAAATGATTCCTTTCACGCTGGAGATCGTGTTCCGAGAATACTGCGCTTTTGCCATCTCATTGATGAACCGCTGGATTACATGTGTAGATAATGAAGAAACGGCATACTGCCCAAGTGCCGGTTTGATATGATTACGAATCCTTTTTTCATAATTCTTGATCGTCTCATCCGCCAATTCCTGTCGGCAGTATTCTTCCATCCAGCTGTCCAGCACATCCGAAAAAGACATTCTGGAAGGTTCAATCACTTCGCCTCCGCCAAGATACTCCGCATAAGCGAGCGTTGCAGCCGCAACCGCATCCTGTTTTCTTTTGAATCCACTCTTCTCTTTTCTCTGTCGCTTTCCATCTACCGTGCAAAGCTCAAAACGATACTGCCAATTCGGCTTTTTCTTTTTTCCGTTCTTATCGAACTTTCCTTCGTTTCGATCTCGATAATAAATCTCGCCCAAATCAAACACCTCCTTGAGACGAGTTCATTATACTTCTCAGATATTCTGAAGACAATTTTGTCGCCATGTCAGCTATTGGCTTCGAGAGTCAAATCCATGTTCTGCTTTTCAAGTAGATACTCCGCAACCGCTTCGCGCGTCGTCTTCTTAGTGCCGCCGATACACCACCAGGTCATCTCGTTGCGCTTCCAAATCTCATAAATCTTGTTTTTGTTCACTCCCAGAAGCTTTGCCGCCTCCTGCGCACCGATAAGTTCCACATCATTAATCTTCTTAAGAACCATAATTGCACTCCTTTATTGTTTTATAACGTTGTTCTCGGTTTCTATTCTATCACAATACAAAGAAACAAAAAATGTTACAGACCGGCTCTGGCCAGCCGTCATAACTCCACTGCGCCGTTTCTCGTACACAGCAGGGCTCCCCTCTAGTCCATGAGAGGCCGTGTGGAAGTCTCATTATACCCATGCGCCTGATCGCGCCCTGCCTGCCACAGCAAGGTCTGTGAGATGCGTTGATCGCTCATATCATCGCGACGCCTCACATGCCGCTCCGCTGCATGGGGAACTGTATCTGCAACGCTGCTATTCTCTTTTCAAGGTTCCCGAAGAAAAAAACTCCCTTCACTTATCACCAGAAAAAACGCCAAAAAGTTTCCATGTTTTCGGAAATTTCTTTGAAAAAACTTTTGAGAGGGGCAAATGGCGTCTGTTCATCCATTTGCTCTCCATTTCATTGCCTCAATTCATTGTCTTTTTCAGGAACTTACCGACCTGCTTTAAGCCCCGCTCGATGCTTTTGCCGATTGCAGGGATATTCGTCCCCTCAACCCTCGCGATCTCGCTCTTGCTCATACCCAAGAAATAATGCGCGTAGATACGCCTTGCCTGCATCTCCGGCAGCGTACTCATCGCTGCATAAAGCTCGTTCATCGTCAGCTTTCTTTCGTAAATCTCTTCCGGGGACATGGAAACATACCGAACGCTTTTCTCCAGACTCGGATCGCGTTCCAAAGAGTAATAGGCTTTGTGATACCGCGTCTTCTCCGTATAGGCTCTTTCCTGCCTCTCATATCCCTGCATGAGTGCAGCTAATTCATCAGGAACATCAACATAGCAATCCTCTTCATAGAAAGGATAGAAATCCTTCAGGTTAATCCGTTTCATTGTCGCTCTCCTTTTCGTCGTGATGTATCAAGGCGAAAAGGAGCAGGCGGGCCACGGACACAAACTGAGGCATGCAAAACAAAAGCGCACAAATCCATACGGACTTGTGCGCACGCCAAACAGGTAGCTACATTGAAGGTTGTGTTGGCAGCGATCATCGAATTCTTTTCGAAAAATCGCTGCCATATGGCAGATCGACTATATCTGCCCAACCTTTGTACCCACCTAATCTATTATTCTGTCCTGACAAAAACCGCCATATGACAGAGATCGACAAAATATGAAACAAATTACAGTTTTTGCATGTAATGTAGTGAATTCAATAAATCAAGCATGTACTGTAAAATATGTCTGAGGTGAATCGTAATGCTTGACTACAGAATTGCACTGGGAAACGCAATTAAAGCCGCTCGCACTGAGCTGAATCTTACCCAGAATGAAGTTGCCGATCTTATCAATTCTGATTCCAGAACCGTTCTGAATATCGAAAACTACAAGGGTAATCCGAAAATGGAGAAGCTCTTTCTTCTGATTCGTTCTTTGCACATCGATCCAAGCATCGTTTTCTATCCTGAGAAAAGTACAAGCTCCACAGAGCCAGAACGCATCAAAGCCCTTCTGGAGCAATGCAGCGACGAAGAGCTCAGTAAGATGATTCCGATCATCGAATCAGTCATCCGGACAATCGGAACAAAAACACCCGAATAAAAAACAGAGCCTGCTCCTTATTGCGAAGGAAGCAGGCTCTGCGCTTATGCGTCTGGCTCGTTTGCTTTTCTATGTTTTATTTGATTATTAGTGCAGTTTTCAATCCAAGGTGTATTGCAGTGCAGTTTACTTCACCTGTATTGCAGTACACCTTATGTTTTATAGATGGTTATCTTCCCATCCACCCAGGTAATCCTTAGCTCCTTTTTGCATTTCTGACAATACAACGGAAAAAACACCAACGCCGTATCCTTTTTGACTTTTGTGCGCGTGTTCGCTCCGCAAGCCGGACATTTTATTGTCTCAAGCTCTCTATCTCTTTCTCCCATCATAGCTCCTTATATAAACCTCTCTGCCAATATGCAGCAATCGAAATCCCAGTTTTTTCTGTATACTGGACAGAACGGCGAAGAATGAGGTAATGCTGTATCAAAAGATGCTTCGATACGCGCCTTTCATGAACACACAGGAGTCCCCGCTTCATCGGAAAGCTCTTTCCTTACATTCACTCCTCGTCCTGCAGCGCATCAAAGCCACGCTCGCCGGTACGAACCTTGACCACATCCGACACATCATAGATAAAGATCTTGCCATCACCGATATGCCCGGTATACAGCGCCTTCCGCGCAGTTTCTACAACTTTTTCAACCGGAATGGCCGATACAATGATCTCAAGCTTAATCTTCGGAAGCAGCGTCACTTCAACCGGTACGCCGCGGTAATACTCTGCCGCGCCCTTCTGCTGACCGCAGCCAGCAACATTCGTGAGCGTCATGCCTGTCACGCCAATTGCATTCATGGCATTCTTCAAAGCTTCAAAGCGAGACTGTCTGGTGATAATGACCACCTTATGCATCGCGGCATCAGAATGCTCCGTGTTCACCCTGGTCACCGGCACAGCCTGCTGAGCAGGCACAGGTGCATCAGCCTCTCCTTCGCCACCAACTGTTTCCGGCGCGGGTACGAAATCCGCATACGCACTGACAAGACCGTGTTCAGGCTTATCCAGTCCCATCACTTCCTCCGCAGCGGATACGCGCAAACCAATCGTTTTGTCAATCAGCTTGAACACCATGGCCATCGTCACAATAACCCATACTGCCACGGAAAAAACACCGATTGCCTGAATACTCAGCATCTTCATTCCGCCGCCGTAAGCAAGGCCAAGCTTTGTCACCTCGTTGCCGGTGTAATAAGCAAATACGCCAGTAAGCAGCGTGCCGCATGCACCGCACAAGCCATGGACGCCTACCGCACCAACCGGGTCGTCCACCTTCAAAACCTTGTCGATAAACTCAATGCCAAACACGACGATGAATCCGGCAATCACACCAATCACCGCAGCGCCTGCTGGCGTAACCACATCACAGCCCGCTGTAATCGCTACCAGACCCGCCAGGGAACCATTGAGCGTCATCGAAACGTCCGGCTTTCCATAGCGAATCCAGGTGATACACATCACCGTCGTCGTCGCCACTGCAGCTGCAAGATTCGTCGTCACAAAAACGCGAGCCGCTGTCTCATCCGCACCGCCTGTCAGCGCCACGGTAGAACAACCATTAAAGCCAAACCAGCAGAACCAAAGAATGAATACGCCCAATGCGCCCAGCGTCAACGAATGACCAGGAATTGCACGCGGCTTCCCTTCCTTATCATACTTGCCGATACGAGGACCCAGGATCGCAGCGCCAATGAAAGCCGCGATACCGCCGACCATATGCACTGCCGTAGAGCCGGCGAAATCATGAAATCCCAGCTGCGCGAGCCAGCCGCCGCCCCAGATCCAATGACCCGAAATCGGATAGACAAACGCAGAAATCACCATCGAATACACGCAGTATGCCGAAAACTTCGTTCTCTCTGCCATGGCTCCGGATACAATGGTGGCCGCCGTCGCACAGAACACGGTCTGAAAAATCATCGTCGCCCAGTCACCGCCGGCATTGGTAAACAAATCAAGTCCGCCGATCAGCTTTCCCTCTCCGGCAAACATGATGCCATATCCGATCAGCCAGAAGATCGGGACGCCAAGAGAAAAGTCCATCAGGTTCTTCATGATGATATTGCCCGCGTTTTTTGCACGGGTAAATCCGGTTTCTACCATTGCAAAGCCAGCCTGCATGAAAAACACCAGCGCTGCGCCAAGCAGAATCCAGCCTGTGTTCAGGGCTGTTTCATACGCCATCATGTCCATTGTATTTCCTCCTTAACCGATATGGTTTATCACAAAAGGGCGTGCAGGAGAGCGATTGCGCTTCATGCACGCCCTTATGCAATCCTGTGCGCTCACTCAGACATAGAAGAGCATATCCGCGTAGGTCGGCATCGGCCACGCTTTCTTTTCGATCTTCATTTCAAGCAGATCCGCCACTTTGCGCGCTTCCTCCATGGCACAGATGATTTCCTCATGTGCATAGACCGCACGCTCAACAAGCGCAGCCGGCTCGCCATTAACAGCAGCATCCAGCGCCTGTGTCTTTTCAATCAGCGCACCCGTCAGTTCCGTGATTTCCTGTACCTTCTCAATCTCACGCGGAGCATCCACACCGATACGCTTCTTCGCATCAACGGATCTCGCCACCTCTGCGGAATACGTCATCGCCGCCGGAACGATCAGCTTCTTGAGCATGCTCAGGCTGGTCATCGCCTCGATATGGATGACCTTGCAGTATTCCTCAAGCGCAATTTCTTCGCGGGATTTCATTTCAAGCGGCGTGTAAATTCCATGCCTGACAAACAGATCGACGTTTTTCTTGTCCGTATAATGAACGAGCGCTTCCGGTGTGGATCTCAGGTTCATCAAGCCGCGCTTTTCCGCCTCAAGCGGCCATGTGGCGCTGTATCCGTTTCCATTGAAAAGGATCCGCTGATGCGCCGCAAGCTCCCTTTTGATCAATTCAGGCAGCGCCGCATCAAAGTCATCTGCCTTCTCAAGCTCGTCAGCAAAGACCATCAGCGACTGAGCAACCGCTGTGTTCAGCATCACATTGGTGCAGGCGATGTTGAACGACGAACCCGGCATACGGAACTCAAATTTGTTTCCGGTAAAGGCAAAGGGAGATGTACGGTTACGATCCGAATTGTCCTGAGGAATCGGCGGAAGGACCGAAACACCGATATCCATCTGCTTCTTTCCGCTCGCCTTATAATCCGAACCATGGATGAGCGAATCGATAACCGCAGAAAGCTCATCTCCCACATATATGGAAACAATAGCCGGCGGTGCTTCGTTCGCTCCAAGACGATGATCGTTGCCCGCGCTGGCGACAGAGATGCGCAGCAGATCCTGATAATCGTCCACCGCCTTGATCACCGCTGTCAGGAACAGAAGAAACTGTGCATTGTCCGCCGGTGTCGCGCCCGGATCCAGAAGGTTTTCTCCTTTGTCCGTAGAGATCGACCAGTTGTTGTGCTTGCCGCTTCCGTTGACGCCTTCAAACGGTTTTTCATGCAGCAGGCAGACAAACCCATGCCTTTCAGCCACCTTTTTCAGCATTTCCATGCACAGTTCGTTGTGATCGGTAGCAATATTGGCTGTGGCAAAGATCGGCGCAAGCTCATGCTGACAGGGCGCAACCTCGTTATGCTCGGTCTTTGCGCTGATGCCCAGCTTCCAGAGTTCCTCATCCAGATCTTTCATAAACGCCTTGACCCGCGGACGAATCGAGCCAAAGTAGTGATCTTCCATTTCCTGTCCCTTTGGAGATGGCGCACCAAAGAGCGTTCGTCCAGTCAGAATCAGATCCGGACGCTTCCTGTAATCCTCTTTATCGATCAGGAAGTATTCCTGTTCAGGACCAACCGTCGTTACGACCCGTGTGACGTCCTTGCCAAAGAGCGACAGCACCCGGACAGCCTGCTTGCTGATCGCTTCCATGGATCTCAGCAGCGGCGTCTTCTTGTCCAGGATCTCGCCGGTATAGGAACAGAAGGCTGTAGGGATACAGAGCGTATCATCCTTGATAAACGCATAACTGGTCGGATCCCATGCCGTATAGCCGCGAGCCTCAAAGGTTGCACGCAGCCCGCCGGAAGGAAACGAGGAGGCGTCCGGTTCGCCCTTGATGAGTTCCTTGCCGGAAAACTCCATGATCACTGTGCCATCCGGGCTCGGCGAGATAAATGCGTCGTGCTTCTCTGCGGTAATGCCAGTCATCGGCTGGAACCAGTGCGTAAAGTGCGTCGCACCCTTTTCAATGGCCCAATCCTTCATAGCATTCGCCACAACACCTGCAAGCTGTGCTTCCAGCGCTTTGCCCTGTCTGATGGTGCTTTTCAGCGCCTTATACACATCCTTGGGCAGCCGTTCTTTCATCACCGCCTCATTGAATACCATACTGCCAAACAGTTCGGGAACCTTTTTCATCATGATCTCTCCCTTCTGTCAGCGCACTCGCGCCTGGTTCAAATTGGACTGCGGTTATTGCATCCACCGTCCTTCCGACGCGCAAAGTATACGCTTCGCTCACGCTAAAGTCAAGCGTTTTTACAAGTTACATTTTTAATTCTTGCATTTATTATCAGAAATCATATTAAATCTAAATATATTTACACGAAATTATCATTTAGGCTTCATTTTGCATTTACAAACGCATAGGGCAGCGCTATAATCATGGCGTAACTTACCCTTCACCAATCCCGTTGATCATATGAGGAGGAAAAGCAATGAGAGGCATACATGATGAAGGATCTGAGCGCATTCCTTCCGGATGTGCAATCTCTTCCATCTTTTCAAAAAGCGGAAAACCGATCAATGGAGAGCGCATCATCCATTCTATGGCGCCCATGCATGACCGTTCCAACGGTCTGGGCGGCGGCTTTGCTGGATATGGCATCTATCCGCAGCACAAAGATGACTATGCTTTCCATGTTTTCTATGATCATTCGAAGGCGCAGAATGCATGCGAATCCTTTCTCAAAGAGAGGTTCTGTTTTGCAGCCAGCGAGCAAATCCCTACCAGAAAGCTCTCGGCAATCACACAAGAACCGATCAGCATGCGTTATTTCCTGCGCCCGCTGTATCGGCGCATGGAAGATCTCCAGCTTGACGAAAGCGAATATGTGGCCCGCTGCGTTCTGCATATCAATGCGCAGATCGATGGTGCATATGTCTTTTCCTCCGGCAAGAATATGGGCGTATTCAAAGCCGTCGGCTTTCCTGAAGACGTCGGGCGCTACTATCGGCTTGAGGAGTATGAAGGCTATTGCTGGACTGCTCATGGTCGCTATCCAACAAACACACCCGGCTGGTGGGGCGGTGCACATCCCTTCGCATTACTGGATACGACGGTCGTTCACAATGGCGAGATCTCCAGCTATGACGCAAACCGCAGAACCATCGAAATGTTTGGCTATGCCTGTACGCTCAAAACCGATACCGAAGCGATCACCTACATCATTGACTATTTGACACGCAAATGCGGCTTAACGCTCAGCGAAACCGCCGGCGTCATTGCAGCCCCCTTCTGGTCAACCATCACCGCCATGCCTGAGCCTGCCCGCTCACAAGCCGCTTATCTTCGCCATGCTTTTTCAAGCTTGCTGATCACCGGACCTTTCTCCATCATCGTCGGCTTCACGGGCGGCCTGATGGCGCTCAATGATCGTCTCAAACTTCGCTCCATGGTCGTCGGTGAAAAGGGCGACATGGTCTATATCGCCTCTGAAGAGTGTGCTATCCGTGTCATCGAGCCCGAACCGGATCGAATCTGGTCTCCTGCGGGCGGTCAGCCCGTCATCATTACACTGGACAAGTCCTGTCAAGGAGGCGATCATCATGGCCTTTGACTTTCTCTATCCGCAGTATGAGATCATCCGCAACCCCAGTCGCTGTACAGCATGCCGTCTTTGCGAAAAGCAATGTGCAAACGGCGTTCATCACATGGATACGCATTCCGGCACGATGCTGGCCGATGAAAGCAAATGCGTAGCCTGTCATCGCTGCGTTGCGCTCTGTCCAGCGCGCGCCCTGAAGATCGTCAAAACCGATCATACCTTCAAAGAAAATGCAAACTGGACAGGAAAAACGATCACAGAAATCTACCGTCAGGCAGGCAGCGGCGGCATGCTGCTTTCTTCCATGGGCAATCCTGAACCTTATCCGATTTACTGGGACAAGCTTCTTATCAACGCCTCTCAGGTCACAAATCCCTCCATCGATCCGCTGCGTGAACCGATGGAAACGTTCACCCTCCTCGGCGCAAAGCCTGAAACCATGATGAGAGACAGCCTGGGCAATCTCGTAGACAACATGCCTCCTCAACTCAGACTGAAGCTTCCTGTCATGTTTTCTGCCATGAGCTACGGCTCCATTTCCTACAATGCGCATGCGGCGCTTGCCGCAGCGGCCACGGAGCTTGGGACCTTTTACAATACAGGTGAAGGCGGCCTGCATCCCGATTTCTACCCTTATGGTTCACACACCATCGTTCAGGTGGCGTCCGGTCGCTTTGGTGTGCATCCCGATTACCTGAATGCCGGTGCAGCCATTGAAATCAAAATGGGACAGGGGGCAAAGCCCGGTATTGGCGGCCATCTTCCTGGCGTCAAGGTTGGCCCGGAGATTTCACGCACAAGAATGATCCCCGAAGGGACTGATGCGATTTCCCCCGCCCCGCATCATGACATCTACTCCATTGAAGATCTTCGCCAGCTCGTCTATTCCGTCAAAGAAGCAACGCACTACCAAAAACCCGTTATCGTGAAAATCGCTGCCGTTCACAATGTTGCCGCGATCGCGTCCGGCATTGCACGTTCCGGGGCAGATATCATCGCCATCGATGGCTTTCGCGGGGGCACCGGCGCAGCGCCAACGCGTATCCGGGATCATGTTGGCATTCCTATTGAACTGGCTCTGGCAAGCGTGGATCAGCGCCTGCGCGAAGAAGGTATCCGCAACAGGGTATCCCTCGTCGTCAGCGGCAGTATCCGTTCCTCCAGCGATCTCGTCAAAGCGATCGCCCTCGGCGCTGACGCTGTGTACATTGGCACAGCAGCGCTTTTGGCGCTTGGCTGCCATCTCTGCCGTTCCTGTCAGAAAGGCCTTTGCAATTGGGGCATTGCCACGCAGCGCCCCGATCTTGTCAAACGCCTGAACCCCGAAACCGGCGCAAAGCGCCTTATCAATCTACTGACCAGCTGGGATCATGAACTCAAGGAAATGATGGGCGGCATGGGCATCAACTCCATCGAAGCGCTTCGCGGCAATCGAGCCATGCTGCGCGGTATCGGCCTGACACAAAAGGAACTGGATATTCTGGGCGTCAAGCACGCCGGAGAATAAGGAGGCATTCTCATGAGAATCAACGCCTTTGGCATGTACTATCGGAAACTGAATGAAACCATTCGTGCCTGTTCCGACCACAATATTGTCATCGATCATCTCTGCGGGCAGCGATATATCGCCTGCGCCGAAAAGGATCGTCTCTTTACGCTGCGCGGCACGCCTGGAAATGGATTGGCACAGTATATGGACGGAGCGACCGTCGAAGTATTTGGCAATTGTCAGGAAGCCGTCGGCGACACAATGAACAGCGGCGAAATCATCATCCACGGCCACTGTGGAGACGCCTGTGCCTATGGCATGCGCGGCGGACGAATTCTGATCGAAGGCAATGTCGGCTATCGTGCAGGTGTACACATGAAAGCGCATCTTGATCATCAGCCAGTGCTGATCGTCGGCGGCACAGCCGGCTCCTTTCTTGGCGAATACCTGGCTGGCGGCCTGATCGCCGTGTTGGGCATTGGCGCCAAAGGCGCTTATCCCTGCCGCTATTTCTGCGGTACTGGAATGCATGGCGGAAAAATTATCCTTCGCTGCGACAAAAAGCCCGAAGCTCTTCCCCCGCAGGTGTTGGTGAGCCTTGCTTCAGCCGATGATCTTTCCGAGCTCGCACCTCATGTCGAAGCCTATTGCCATCACTTTGGACACGACGTCCAAACGCTCATGGCACAAACATACTATGTGCTCACGCCCAATCCTGAGGCCAGTTATAAACGCCTTTATACCTTTGAATAATGCCCCAAAACACCAAAACCGTCGGTATGCACCGGCGGTTTTGGTGTTTGTATACATGCTTTTTCTGATGTGTTCAATCTTCATGCCTGCCCGTAAACGCATACACCGTCCACTCTGCGATATTCGTCGCATGATCGCCGATACGCTCAAAATACTTGGCTGCCATCAGCAGGTCCGCAGCTGCTTCACTGAAATCGGAATTCTGCCGGATCGCTTCGATCATCTCGCTTTTCACGGTCACAAACAGATCGTCCACCACGTCGTCCTGCCGGATGACTGCGCGCGCTTTTTCTTCGTCCTGCTCAACGTAAGCCTCGACGCTGCTGATCAGCATCGTGCTCGTCTGCACGGCCATCTCACGAAGGCTGTTGCTGTTCATCTGCGGCAGATCGCGCAGCATGATGGCCAGCTCGCTGATGTCCGTTGCATGGTCGCCGATGCGCTCCATGTCGGTGATCAGCTTGAGCGCCGTGGAAATCTTTCGCAGGTCGCGGGCAACCGGCTGCTGGCGCAGCAGCAGCTTCATGCACATCTCTTCAATCAAACGCTCCTGCGCGTCGATCTCCTCGTCGTAGGCGATGATCTCCTTCGCCTTTTGTATGTCCCTGTTTTCCAGCGCCGTGATGGCACCGCTGATGGCGCTTTCGATCATCGCGCCCATGTCGATGAGCGCGCCGTGCAGGTTTTTGAGTTCTTCGTCATAACGCGAACGCATGTGTTTTCCTCCTTA
>JAFSCW010000041.1 GCA_017436605.1 Clostridia bacterium
GCGTTCTGCGCCGGGGAGAGGGAGACGTCCATCTGGATATCAATGGGCGCGCAGTCGTCCGTATAGAAGTTTTCAACCCGCGCGACGGCCTCGCCCTTTTTGAGCCGATAGAGATTGGCCTGAATCAGCTCGCCCTTCTGGCGGTATTCTTCCATTCTTGCGGCGCCGGCAAGCGCCTCGTTTTGAATGGCGATCTTCTTCTCGCAGCGCTCGATGTGGTTTTTGAGCGTATGCGCGAGGCTTCCGGCGCGCTGTGCCATGCGGTCCCGGCGGTCGCGCTCGTAGAAATAGGCGTCCAGCGCGGCGCTTGGGCCGGCAGGATATTCGGTATACTGCGCAAGAGGCAGGTGCGCCTGCGGGAAGGGATAGATATCCGCAGGAGTTCCTTCTTCTGACATCAGCACGGCGCAGGGGCCAAGGCCAGGCATTTCTTGCAGATAGGCAAAGAGCTCGCGCGCAGCCTTCCGGACATCGATTTCGCTGATGAGCGAGGCGCTGTCAAAGCCCATGCGCGCGCAGGCTTCCCGCGCGGCCTGCGGGGAGAAGCCTGCAATGCTCGCGCCGATGGCTTTGTCCAGCTTGCCGCCGGTTTCTTCGAGCCGGGCGGCGATTTCGCTTTCCGTCGCCGTTTCGGGATTCAGCTTGCCCTGAGAGGGCGGATAGCTGTAGGGCAGACCGGGCAGAACCTGACGCACGCGGGAGATATCGTCGCTGATATGGCGCGCTGCGTCGATGATCCTGCCGTCGCCGCCGCGCAGAATGATGTTGGAATGGCGGCCCATGATCTCGATGATGAGCGTCCGCGTGACGGGATCGCCCAGCTCGCTCAGCGCCTGAATGTCGATTTCAAGAATGCGGTCGCCTGCAATCCTGCGGACGCTCTGCACGCGGCCGGAAGCGAGATACTTGCGCAGCAGCATGCAGAACATCGGCGGTTCCATCGGGCCGGTCTTGGCGTGCTCGCTCAGATGGATGCGCGCGGCGTTGGCCGATGCGCTGAGCACAAGGCGGTGGTTGGTTCCCTGCGCGCGGATGAGCAGGTGAATCTCGTCCCGTTCGGGCTGGATGACGCGGTCGACGCGTCCGTCCTTCAGTTTTGTATCGAGCTCGCGCGCAACAAAGCCGAGCATCACGCCATCCATGGGCATATCAATCAACCTCCCGGGGAAGCAGTATTCAGGATCATGCGGGCATAACGCTATCAGTATACCATGCATGCGGCGCATACGCAAAAGAAATTTGCTTCCTTTGGAGGACGTGCGTGTCATGGAAGCCGGGCCGGGGGAATACACTCAAGCGGAATGAACCGGCAAGGAGTGATGAAGGATGAAATGGCCGAAAATCAGGATAAAGCGTGCCAATGTCGAACGGGCTCTGATCTGCAGTTCGGCGGTACTGGTTCTGCTGCTTTCGGTGAGCAGCCGCAGCGCGGAACCTGAGCCCTATGAAGAGCCGCTGGAGGAAATCCCTCAGGAGGAGGCGGCGGTATCGGCGGCGGCGCAGGAGATGCTTGAGACGGTCGTGTATTACGAGGATGGGGACGGATACCTTGTGCCTGTTCAGCGCGACGTAATCCGCCAGGACGGTATTGCAAAGGCTACGCTGGAAATGATGGTGCAGAGCGCAAAAAACGACATGGATGCAGCGCGGCTTGGGCTTTCGCCCGTCGTGCCGGAGGGAACGACCTTTGAACTGGACATTGCAGACGGACATGCACGCGTGGATCTGGGCAGACAGGTTCTTGCGGCGAGCGACAAGCAGCAGGAGGAAAACATGCGCACCGCGATTGTATGGGCGCTGACGGAATTCGATACGGTCAAAGACGTGAATTTCCTGGTCGGGGGACAGAAAATGGATACCCTGACGCATGGCACGAACATCTCCGGATCGTATACGCGCGTCGGCCTCAATCAGGAGGAACCGGTGCAGGAGACCTTTGCCGGGGCGCAGGAAGTGCAGATGTATTTCCCGGCGCAGGACAGCCGCCTGCTCGTGCCCGTTTCCCGGACGGTGTATTCGCAAGACGACGTGGCTACGGCTGTGTTTGAATTCCTGAGGGGGCCGAGGGAAGACAGCGGCCTGCAGGAGCCGCTGGATCAGGACGTGCAGCTGCTCGGCATTTCCGTATCGGACGGCGTTGTGACGATCAACTTCAGCGAGGAATTCAGGAAGATAGCCGAGCACAGCGACGGCGGTGTGCAGGCCATGCGTGCGCTGATGATGACCTGCACGCGTTATCCGGGAATCCGGAAGGTAAAGATTCTGGTCGACGGCGAGCCGTATCAGATGCCGGCGGATGATGTGCCGACCTTTGCCAATGTCGCAGACGATATCGTTACGCTGTATCCTGAGGTTATGGCGATCGAATAAAGCAGAAAAGGCCCTGTTTCCGCTGTATCCGGAAACAGGGCCTGTCGTTTTGCTGGAAGATCCGCTGGCGCGACCTCTCGGGATCAATCGAGCCTGTGGATGTACTGGCAGTGGACGTAGATGTTCTGAATCTTCTTGGCCTCGGAATCATAATCCTTGGACTTGAGCTTGATGATCGGCTGCGTGCCGGAGGGCGTGATATACAGCTTGAACGCGATGGCGTGCTGGTTGACCTCCATCTCCTGGATAGCCTGATAACCGAAGTGACGGTTCTCGATATCAAGATAATCGCAGATGATGTCTTCAAGATACTCGCCGGAGAAGCAGCGAATGACGTCTTCATAGTCGTACGTCTCGATGATGCCCTTCGCCTCTTCGAAATTGAGATACTCGAACTTATAGGTGCCCACGCTCAGGATGGAACTCAGAGAGTTATTGTCAAGCAGAAGCAGCGGCAGGTTGGTATGATCCATAAAGTACCTCCTTATTGTGTTGCGACTTGGCAATTAATTATCGCTAAATTTATTGTAATTGCATAAACGGGCGATGTCAAGAGGATTTGAAACAAATGATTTGTTAACATATTAACGAGTCGTCCGTACTGGAAGAATTGATGAAGATGCGTTGCGGTGCGTTTTTTTTCGTGATATAATATAAAAAATACGCATTTGAGGAACGCGATCATAAAGGAGATTCCATGATGGAGAATACGAAGGCGCTGGAGCGTCTGATCGTCGCCAGCAATAATAAAAACAAGCTCAGGGAATTCAGCGCAATCATGGGACACCTTTACGAAGTGGTGTCCATGCGCGATGCGGGTATCGACGCGGATATCGAAGAAGACGGCACGACCTTTGAAGAAAACGCGCTCATCAAGGCGCAGTATGTCATGGATCAGACCGGCTGCGCGGCGATCGCGGACGACAGCGGGCTTGAGGTTGACGCGCTTGGCGGTGCGCCCGGCGTGTACAGCGCGCGCTACTGCGGCCGTCACGGCGACGACGAGGCCAATAACGATCTGCTGCTGGAGAATCTCAAGGATGTGCCCGCGCCGAGGACGGGCCGCTATGTCGCGGCGATCGCGCTGGTCAGGCCGGGACGTGATCCCATCGTGCGCCGGGGAACCTGCGACGGCGAGATTCTCTTCGAGCGCAGAGGACAGGGCGGCTTTGGCTATGATCCGCTCTTCCAGTGCGAGACGGGGGAGACCTTTGCCGAGGTATCCATGGAAATCAAAAACGCGATCAGCCATCGCAAGCGCGGCATCGTTGCTGTACTGGAGGCGCTCAAGGAGGAGCTGTGATGCGCGTCGGCGTGTTTTCGGACAGTCATGGCGATCAGCGTGCGCTGGATGATCTTCTGGAAAAAATGGGCTATCTCGACGCCGTGTGCTTTCTTGGTGATATTGCCAGAGATGCGGCGTATCTGGAGGAGCGCCTTTCTGGCATGCCGCAAAGACCGCCGCTGTATGCCGTGCGCGGCAACAACGACTTTGCCTGCAGCCTGCCCGTCGATCTTCTGATCGAACTGGGAGGGGTCAGAATCTACATGACGCATGGCCACAGGATTGCGGGGCTGATGGGGCTTGTGTATCATGCGCAGGAGAAATCTGCGGATGTTGCGCTTTTCGGGCATACGCATGAGGCATTTTGCGAAACCTGTGACGGCGTGCTGCTGCTCAATCCGGGTTCCGCCGGCAATTACTGCCGGGGAGGAAGCGCGAGGGCGGCTGTGCTTGAAATAGATGGGGGAAGAACGCGCGTGCGCCATTACGCGCTGTAAGCGCCAGACGGACACATACGAAAAAAATGAAAAAAGTGGGCAAAAGCGCTTGACAGACACGCGGTGTTCCTGTATAATCAGTATTCGTCAGCGGGAACGCCGCAGCGCTAGAGAAGTAGAACCAAGCGCCTTTAGCTCAGTTGGATAGAGCAACGGCCTTCTAAGCCGTGGGCCAGGGGTTCGAATCCCTTAAGGCGCGCCATGTGGTGGGTATAGCTCAGTTGGTTAGAGTGCCAGGTTGTGGCCCTGGAGGTCGTGGGTTCGAACCCCACTACTCACCCCACTTTTTTTCGCTGCAGGATGTAGGGACGTTGGGGTGTCGCCAAGCGGCAAGGCACGGGACTTTGACTCCCGCATTCGCAAGGTTCGAATCCTGCCACCCCAGCCATTTTGATCCATTAGCTCAGCTGGTAGAGCACCTGACTTTTAATCAGGGTGCCTGGGGTTCGAATCCCCAATGGGTCACCATTTTGTGGCTTTGCGGGTGTGGCGGAATGGCAGACGCGGCAGATTTAGGATCTGTTGCCAGTGGCGTATGAGTTCGAGTCTCTTCACCCGCACCATTTTTATGCGGTAGTAGCTCAGTGGTAGAGTGCCACCTTGCCAAGGTGGATGTCGCGAGTCCGAATCTCGTCTACCGCTCCACTGTGCGGGTGTAGCTCAATGGTAGAGCTCCAGCCTTCCAAGCTGGCTACGTGGGTCCGATTCCCATCACCCGCTCCATTATGCACCATTAGCTCAGTTGGTAGAGCACCTGACTCTTAATCAGGGTGTCCCGGGTTCGAGCCCCTGATGGTGCACCAAACCGGTATCTTCGGATGCCGGTTTTTCTTTTTTAGGGATTTATAGAACCGGGAAGATGACTGCAGCGCGGGCATACGGTTCCCGTTATGCGATCTTCAACGGGAGAACCTGAACGTATGGGAACAAGAAAAGAGGAAAACGCAATGAAGATTGAGGCGATTCTGTTTGATCTGGACGGCACGCTTCTGCCGATGGACCAGGAAACGTTCATCCGGTCGTATTTCGGAAGGCTTGCCAGGAAGATGGCCGGCCTTGGCTACGAGCCGGAAAGCATGATCAAGGCTGTGTATGCAGGCACGAAGGCGATGATCGGCAATGACGGCGGGGATACGAATGAAAACGTGTTCTGGAAGACCTTCTGCGCGATTTTCGGCGAGCGTGCCAGAGCGGACGAACCGCATTTTGATGCGTTTTACAGGAACGAATTTCAGCAGGTCAAGGACGACTGCGGTTTTGACGCCCGTGCAGCGCAGCTGATCCGTTCTCTGAAAGCGCGCGGCTATCGCGTGATTCTTGCGACCAATCCGCTGTTTCCGCAGATCGCCACGCACAGCCGCATCCGCTGGGCGGGGATGACGCCGGAGGATTTTGAACTGGTGACGACCTATGAAAACGCCAGGTTTTGCAAGCCGAATCCGGAGTATTATAAAGAGATCGTCACACGCCTTGGCCTTGCGCCGGATCGGTGTCTGATGGTGGGCAACGACGTGGGCGATGATATGATCGCAGGAAAGCTCGGCATGAAGACCTTTTTGCTGACGGACTGCCTGATCAACCATGCGGGTGAGGATATCGAACGGTATCCGAACGGCAGCTTTGAAGCGCTTGAAAGCTATATCAGCGCGCTTGAGGCGCGTCAGGCATAAGGGAGATCGTTTTCTTGGGTGCAAAGCGTATGGGATGAGCGCCGGCGTGAATAACCGCGTTTATGTAAAATGCGGTTTCAGCATTGCCTGAACGCATCGTTGGTGCTATAATCATATTCGGATAAAACAGAGGAATACAGGTGATACAATGCAAGTGATTCTATGCGCGGCAATGGGTTATCTGATCGGTTCCGTCAATCCTTCCTATATTCTGGGCAGGATTCATGGCGTCGATATCCGCAGGCACGGCTCGGGCAATGCAGGCGCGACCAATGCGACGCTGATTATGGGCAAGGCGACGGGGCTTCTTTGCGCCCTGCTGGATATTTTTAAGGCCTTTGCGGCCTATAAGCTGGCCGTCCGGCTGTTTCCGATGATGGTTTATGCCGGTGTGCTCGCGGGCAGCTCCTGTGTGCTGGGTCATATTTTCCCCGTCTGGATGGGCTTTGCCGGCGGAAAGGGACTGGCCTGCATCGGCGGCATGATTCTTGCGCACAGCTGGAAGCTCTTTTTGACGCTGCTTGCGGCGGAAATCGTGCTTGTGCTGCTTTTGCGGTATATTTGCGTGATGGCGCTGTCGGTCAGCATCATCTTCCCGATCACCTATGCATGGAGCACGGGCGATCTGATCGGCATGGCGATTCTTCTTTTGCTGGTTCCGGTCGTCGTGTATAAGCATCTGCCGAACCTGCGCCGCATCATAGAGGGCAAAGAGGCGCGCATCAGCTGGCTGTGGAATCCCAAAGAGGAGGAAAGCCGCCTGGAGAAGCAGTACTCGGATCAGGAGTGGAAGAAGATCTATAAAAGGGTGGAGCATTGAAGTCTCTGCAGATATAAAACGCCGGCGGATACGGCATATCCGCCGGCGTTTTTGTATCTGTGCTCAGCCGATCTGCTTTTCAATGAAATCAAAGATGATTTCAAGCAGCTCCTGGCTCCAGAAGGAGCCTTCGTGGGGCGCATCGGTAATCCGGACCAGATCGGCCGCGTGGCCGCAGGCCGTCAGCTTGTGATAGAGCGCTTCGCTGTCTTCATAGAGCACGACGTCGTCCGCGTCGCCATGGAGAATGAGGAAGGGCGGCAGCACGACGCCTTCGCGGACGTAGTCGATCGGACTGATCCTGCGCAGGGTATCGCGCAGCGTATGGAGATCCCTGCCGCCAAGGGCAAAGAAGAGATTCTTGTCGTTCATGGGGAGGGCGTTATACTGCTCGTCGATCATTTTGAGCAGGTCGGTCGGGCCGAAGCAGTCGACCACGGCCTGAACGCGGGTGGATACCCCGGGCCATTCGCCGGATTCAAACGCCGGATCGTCGCCGGTCATGCCCAGCAGCAGTGCGGTGTTGCCGCCGGAGGACGTACCCCAGGCGCATACGCGCTCGGGATCGATGTCGTATTCGCCGGCATGCGTGCGAAGGAAGCGGATCGCGGTCTTGACGTCGCGCAGGAAGGCCGGCGCTGGCGCATCCCAGCAGGAGCGATGCGTGACGCTGGCGACGACGAAGCCGCGACGGGCAAGCTGGCTGAGCTGGGGAATCTCCCAGAATTGATTGGGCTTGGTCCAGGAGCTGCCCTGAATGAATACGACCAGCGGGAAGCCCTTTCCGCCGGATTGCCACATGGGCTTGAGCAGCTGCAGGGCGAGGCGCTCGCCCGTCTGCGTGGAAAAGACGATATCGGCTTTCAGATCCACGAGTTCACGCATTTCGGGGTTGTTTGCGATTGTCACAATAGCCATTTTCGTGCCTCCTGTGCGCATATTGATGATGCCATTATACCACAGGAAAGCACGCAATAAAGCAGAACACGCTTTATCTTTTTTCTGCGGTATGTTATACTTGATCGCAGAAAACGAATGATTTGCAAAGGAGCGCCGTATGCAGAGAATGATGGGGCCGCGCGGCTTTCTGACCGATGCGGAGAAACAGAATCTTCCGGACGTGACCTGGCCGCTGATCAGGAGAATCCTCGGCTATCTGACGCCGTACTGGAAGCAGTTTCTGCTTGTATTTCTGACGATTATTCTGTCGGCGGTGCTGGGCCTTCTGCCCAGCGTGATCACGGGGCGCATTGTGGATGAGGCGCTCGTGGGCCGCAATATGCGCCTGCTGATCGAACTGCTGCTTGCCGCGCTGGCAACTCTGACAGCCTCGCAGCTGGTGACGGTTGTCACGGCGTATCTCAACGCGTGGATCAGCCAGCATATCATCTTCGATATGAAGAATCAGATGTATGCGCATCTGCAGCGGATGAGCCATGCATTTTTCACCAGCGAACGGCAGGGCGATATCATCACGCGCATGAATACGGACGTCAGCGGTGTGAGCACGGTCATCTCCGGCACGCTGAGCAGCATCCTGAGCAACGCCGCAACGGTTGTGACGACGCTGGTCGCGCTCTTTAGCATGAACTGGAAGATGGCGCTGATTGGGATTCTTGTCATCCCGCTGCTGATCCTGCCGACGCGTTCTGCGGGCCGCACGCGCTGGAAGCTGCTTTCCCAGAGCCAGGCCAAAAACGACGAACTCAATCAGCTGATCAACGAAACGCTGAGCGTCAGCGGTTCGATGCTCACCAAGCTGTTTACCCGCGAGCAGACCGAATATGAGCGCTTTGTGCAGGTGAACGGCGAGGTGACCAGGCTTGCGCTCAGGGAGCAGCTCAGCGGACGCTGGTTCAGGCTTGTGATGGGCATTTTCACGCAGCTGGGCCCGCTGCTGATTTACTTTGCCGGCGGATTTCTGATCATCGCCCGCGGCGAGGAGGGGCTGACTGTCGGCGCGATCACGGCGATGGTTGCCCTGGTGAACAGGCTCTATCGTCCAGTGGAGTCCCTGCTCAATATTCAGGTTGACTTTACGCGCAGCCTCGCGCTGTTCACGCGCATTTTCGATTACTTTGACCGCAGGATCGACATCGAATCTCCCGAGGACGCCGTTTGCCCGGATCTGACCGGCGCGGATATTGTCTTTGAGCATGTGCGCTTTGGCTATACGGAGGAGGTTGAGATCCTGCATGATATCAGTTTCACGGTCAGAAGCGGGGAAATGGCTGCGATTGTCGGGCCGTCGGGCAGCGGCAAGAGCATGATCATCAACTTCATCCCAAGGCTTTGGGATGTGGACGGCGGCCGGGTAACGATCGGCGGCGTCGATGTGCGCCAGTTTGATCTGACCTATCTGCGCAGTCAGATCGGCATGGTGTCTCAGGATACATATCTGTTCAACGGTACCATTAGGGAGAATCTGCTCTATGCCAAGGCGGACGCGACGGATGAGGAGCTGGTGGAGGCCTGCAAAGCGGCGTCGATTCATGATTTTATCATCGCGCAGCCCGACGGGTATCATACGCAGGTCGGCAACCGCGGCCTCAAGCTTTCCGGCGGCGAAAAGCAGCGTTTGTCCATCGCGCGCGTTATCCTCAAGAATCCGAAGATTCTGATTCTCGACGAGGCGACGTCTGCGCTGGATTCAATCTCGGAAAGTGCGATTCAGGATGCGCTGGAGGTGCTCATGCAGGGGCGCACCAGCATCGTCATTGCCCACAGGCTCTCTACGATCATGGCGGCGGATCAGATTCTGGCGCTCAGCGACGGCGTGATCGCCCAGAACGGAAAACACGAGGAGCTGCTTGAGCAGGGCGGCGTATACAGGCAGCTGTTTGACACGCAGTTCGGCAGGATGCTCGCCGAGGAGGAGTAAAGCCCAGTATAAACCGCGGTCTTCTTTCATGCCGGGCAAAAGCGTCTGGGCGGAACCTCGGGTGCTTCCCTTTTGCGCAGGGAGAGAACGCGCCTGAGCGCAAAGCTTGACAGAATCTGGAATTAACGTCATAATAGATCGTATGTTTGTGCATGAGCAACGCAGATTAGGCGTATGCTGAAGGCACAGCAGAATCAGAAAGGAAGATCCTATGGGCAAGTATTTTGGTACGGATGGCTTTCGCGGCGAGGCAAATGTAACCCTCACCAGCGAGCATGCATATAAAATCGGCAAATTCATCGGCTGGTATTATGGCGCAAGGCTGGGCAAGAAGGCCCGCGTGGTCATCGGCAAGGATACCCGCCGTTCCAGCTATATGTTCGAATATGCGATCGTCGCAGGCCTTACGTCAACCGGCGCGGACGCCTACATGCTGCATGTCACGACGACTCCGTCCGTGGCCTATGTGACCCGCGTGGACAGCTTTGACTGCGGCGTGATGATTTCTGCCTCGCACAATCCCTTCTGCGATAACGGCATCAAGCTCATCAACACCCGCGGCGAGAAGATGGACGAGGAAACGACGGCTGCGATTGAGGCGTATCTCGACGGCGATTTTGAGAAAATCGGACTGGACGGCGATGTTCCGGCGGCCCGCGGCGAGGCGCTCGGCGAAATCGTGGACTTTGTTTCCGGCCGCAACCGCTATGTCGGTTATCTGATTTCTCTGGCGTCGCATTCGTATAAGAACATGCGCGTGGGCCTGGACTGCG
Source organism: Clostridia bacterium (assembly GCA_017436605.1). GTDB lineage: Bacteria > Bacillota > Clostridia > Christensenellales > Aristaeellaceae > Ventricola. Next base: position 10,297 of record JAFSCW010000041.1, read on the forward strand.
CCAACGGCAGCGCGTGGAACATTGCGCGCACGGTATTTGAGGCGCTGGGCGCGAAAACCTATGTCATCAATGCAGAACCGGACGGCCTGAATATCAATCGCAACGCCGGTTCCACGCATATCGACAACCTGCGCCGCTTTGTGCTGGAGAACCATCTGGA